>JBKQJQ010000269.1:0-3272 GCA_052147875.1 Solirubrobacteraceae bacterium
GCCCGCACGGGGGTGCTGGTCGCGACCGTGGTGCTGCTCGCGCTGGCGATCGGAGTCGCGCTCGCCCCGTCGAGCGTGCCGGCGCTCACGATCCCCGGGAGTCAGGCGGCGATGCACGCGATGACCGGTATGCGCTGACCGAGCAAGCCGGTCAGCAGGCGATCCGCGCGCGTGGAGCGGTGGGGACGCTCGACGGGCAGGCCACGAAGTGGGTTTGTGTACGGAATTGCGCCGCGTTCTGGCGGGCGCTGGCCGAAACTGCTGTCTGGCTAACCTCTCAGAGGATGACCGTCGTCATGTACGTCAAGCCGGGCTGTCCCTATTGCCAACGTGCGCGTGAGCACCTCGCGGCCGAGGGCACGGCCGTCGAGGAGCGCGACGCGACCCAGAACGCTGACTGGCGCACCGAGCTGATGGGGTACACGAACAATCGTGGCGTCGTGCCGACGATCGTCCGCGACGGCGCCGACGTTCAGGTCGGGTTCCCGCCGGGCCGCGGCTGACGAGTGCACTGAGCGGCCGGTCGGCCGCGTGACCGCTGGCGCCTGGAGTATGGCTCTCAGGTTGTCGTTCGGGTGTGGCGCAGCCGCCGCGCCATCACGCTCATCACGAGTTGGGCGAAGTAGGGCGTGTCGTGGACCAGAATCCAGAAATGGCGCGCCGGGATCTCGAACAGCACAGCGTCGCCGGCGGCGACCGCGGTCAGCGCCCGAGGCTCATCCTCGATCAGCGCCATCTCGCCGAACAGCCCTGGAGCGGTGACGGTCTCGATCAGCTGTTCGCCGTCCCTGAGCTCCACTGAGCCGTCGAGTACGACGTACATCGCGTCGCCGCGATCACCCTGCTCGAAGACCAGCTCGCCAGCTTCGAACGTGCGTGGCGCCCGCCCCTCGGTGAGCAGCCCGTAGTACTCGTCATTGTTCACCCGCATCGGTCCGTCGGCCCTCCGGTGGTCGCGGTGCAGCTCTGGCGCGATCATATGTCGCCCTGCAAGCAGGTGCGTTCGCCGGAACTCGACGCGGCCGTCGCGCGCCTGCTCACGATACCGACGGTACGGTCAAGCTAGACGAACCGGTCCGGATCGAACGGACTGAGATCGACGTCAGTCGGCCTCCCGCTGATCAGCTGCGCCAGGAGCCGTCCGGTGATCGGTCCAAGCGCGACGCCCGACCCCTCGTGGCCGGTTCCGACGACCAGGCCCGGGACCTGGCGCGAGGCGCCGATCGCGGGCAGCCTGTCCGGCAGCCACGGCCGGAAGCCGACCCATACGTCCTCGATCGCAAGGTCGGCCAGACCGGGCACGAGGCGGGCGGCGCGCGCCTGCATCGCGGAGGCGAGCTCGGGGTCGACGAGCGGATCAAACCCGCGGCGCTCGCGCGACGAGCCGACGACCAAGCTCCCGTCGGCGGTCGTCTCGATCACGGTTGAGATCTGGCGCCCGCTGTCGGACGAGGCGACGCTGAGCAGGTAGCTGCCATCAACGATCTTGTGGCGCAGGAACCGCTCGTCGGGTCGCGCGAGACGCAGGCGAGCGAGCTGTCCCTTGCGCGGCGCGACCGGCAACGGCAGCCCGGCAGCATCCGCCAGCGGCCCGCTCCAGGCGCCGGCCGCCAGCACAACCGTGTCGGCGGCGATCAACTCGCCATCGATCTCGACCCCGGCGGCGCGGCCATCTCGGACCGCGATCGCGTCGGCTCGCGTAGCGGTCCGCAGCTGACAGCCGCGCGCCTGCGCCCGCGCGGCAAGCTCGCATGTGATCGCACGTGGGTCGCACTGGAGGTCGTCGACGAAGCGCGAGGCTCCGCAGATCGTTCCTGTCAGTTCGGGCTCGAGCTCGCGCAGCTCGTCGGCGCCGATCAGCTCGGCGTTGACGCCCGCGGCGGCGAGGCGGGCGACGCGCTCGGGCTCGAGCGCCCATGTCTCGGTATCCGAATGGACGATCAGCGAGCCCTTGCGGCGGATCTTGGCGACCGCTCCGAGGTGCTCCTCAAGCTCGTCGTAGAGGTTCCGTCCGGCGATCGTCAGCTCGAGCTCGTGCCCCGCGTCCTTGTCGCCGCACAGCACGTTGCCCTCCCCCAGCCCGGTCGATCCCATCGAGACATCGCCCTGGTCGATCACCGTGACCTGCTCGCCGAGACGCGTCAGCTCGAAGGCGGTGCAGACGCCGACGATCCCGGCCCCGACCACGACCGTGCTCACACGCAGCTCACAGAGTGAAGCCGGCGGGGAACGGGTCGTCCGAATCGAGCAGGTACTGGCCCATGCCCGTGATCCACGCGCGGCCGGTGATCTCAGGGATCACCGCCGGGTATCCGGCGACAACCGTCTCCTCGACGACGCGCCCGGTGAAGCGCGTGCCGATCACCGACTCGTTTACGAAGCGCTCGCCGACCGCGAGCCGACCCGCGGCGTGCAGCTGGGCGAGCCGAGCGCTGGTGCCGGTGCCGCACGGCGAGCGGTCGAGCCACCCCGGGTGGATCGAGGTCGCGGCGTGGGCATCGGCGCCATCGACCCCCGGCTCGTGCAGCACCACGTGATGGCAGCCTGCGATCCGCTCGTCCTCGGGATGAACAGGCCGGTCGGTCGCGTTGATCGCATCCATGATCTGAGCGCCGACCTCGATCAGGCGCCCGGCCTGTTCGGGGTACGGCGCGACGCCGACGCTGGCGGCCGGCACGAGCGCGTAGAAGTTGCCGCCGAATGCCATGTCGTAGTCGACGCGGCCGAGGCCGGGCACGTCGACCACCGCCCCGGAGCGCAGCACGAATGCCGGGACGTTGCGCAGCGTCACCGCTCCCGCGCGGCCGTCGGCAACATCGACCCGCACGGTCACCAGTCCGGCCGGCGTGTCGAGCCGCACCGTCGTAACCGGCTCGGTGACGGCGACCATGCCCGTCTCGACCAGCACGGTCGCGACGCCGATCGTGCCGTGCCCGCACATCGGCAGACAGCCGGACACCTCGATGAACAGCACGCCGAAGTCGGCGTCGGGGCGCGTAGGCGGCTGGAGGATCGCACCGGACATCGCAGCGTGGCCTCGCGGCTCGCGCATCAGCAGCAGTCGCAGGTCGTCGCTGTGCGCCTCGAACCACAGCTTGCGCTCGAGCATCGTCGCACCCGGCAGCGTCGCGACGCCGCCGGTGATCACGCGCGTCGGCATCCCCTCCGTGTGGGAGTCGACCGCTGACAAGTAGCGCGCCGCGCGCATCGCGGTTCAGGCTGCGGTCGGCGCCCGGAGCGCCGTGTCGAGCAGGTTGATGACGGTGTGGGCT
>JBKQJQ010000270.1:0-4736 GCA_052147875.1 Solirubrobacteraceae bacterium
CCGGGCTGTTCCACCTCGCCATGCTGGTGCCCTCGCGGCGCGATCTCGCGTTCGCGCTGCAGCGGCTCCTGGCCGCGCGCTGGCCGCTCGACGGCGCCTCGGACCATCTGGTCAGCGAGGCGCTCTATCTGTCCGACCCTGACGGCAACGGGATCGAGATTTACCGCGACCGCCCTCGCGAGGAGTGGGCCCATGTCGACGGCCGCCTCCAGATGGCGACTCTGCCGCTCGACCTGCGCGGAGTCGCAGGCGAACTCGCAACTGCGGACGCGCCCCAGCTGGAGGTTCCCGCCGGCACTCGGATCGGACACACGCACCTGCAGGTCTCCGAGCTCGATCAGACCGAGGCGTTCTATGCCGGCGTGCTCGGCTTTGATGTGACGGTTCGCGGCTACCCCGGAGCGCTGTTTGTGTCCGCGGGCGGCTATCACCACCACCTGGGCCTGAACACCTGGCACAGCGCTGGCTCGGGACCCCCGGTGCCGGGATCTGTCGGCCTGCGTTCGTTCGAGGTCCTGCTCCCGGATACCGACGCGCTCGAGGCGGTCCTGGCGCGCGTCGCCAGCGCAGGGCTGCCGATCGTGGCGGGCCCCGATCGCGACAGCCACATCGTCCGCGACCCGTCGGGCAACGCGGTCGAGCTCTGTAGCGCCTGAGCTCGCGCGGACGCCGCGATGTCCGGCGCTACGCTAAGCGACCTCGGCGACGTGGCGGAGTGGCTACGCAGCGGCCTGCAAAGCCGTCTACACCGGTTCGATTCCGGTCGTCGCCTCTAGGTGCATGTGCTGGTAAACCGGCTCGTTCGCGAGAGAGCGGGGCGTCAGCGCTGGTCGTCGTCCCATGCACCAGTCTCGTCGGCTTGATTCGGGCCCCCGACGGTGCTGCGGCTCGCTTCAGGGGCGCGCCAGAGCCCTCACCAGCTACTTGGTTGACGGTGGCCGAATTGGTGCGGGAGATCGTGGCTTGACTCGGGATCCGTACAGTTCGCGGATGCTCTCCAGAGGCGTGGCCGTGGTCGTCTTCGCTGCGTTCCTGGTTATGCCGACGGGCGCGCTGGCTGCCTCCTACCGATCGCCGGGGACGTCGACGACCAGCTTGACAGCAAGCCCTTCACCAGTCGCCAGCGGGCAGCCGGCGACGCTATCGGGGATCGCACCGTCTGCAGCGCCGCCCGGGGCCTCGGTGGAGCTGTACGCGAGCCCGTATCCCTTCAGCGCCGTCACCGCTGTGGCGAGCACCACGACAGCCCCGGACGGCTCGTTCTCGTTCACGGTCACGCCCGACCGTGACACGCGATACAGCGCGACGGTTACCGGCGTGTCATCGCCACCGGTGACGGTGCTCGTGACAGGGCGGATACTCACCAAGGTCAAGGCATTGACGCTGGGGCGGGCAAAGGTGGTGCTGGTGATCTTTCACCCGCGCGATTTGCAATGGGGGAACTCGCGCGTGGCCTGGTCGTTTGCATCGGGATTCCGTGGGCGGTTCTCGCAGGCCCCGGCCACACGGTCGGTGAATCTGAGCCCCTACGTTGCAGTCGTGTCCGCCACGGCCACGCTCCCCGCCGGCCACTTCCGATGGCGGGCGTGCCTTCATGCGCCGGAGGCAAAGGCGCTTGCCAACCCGGGCCTGCCGCCGGGCTGCACCGGGCGCGGCTACTCCGGGGGCGGAAACCTGCCGGCCGGGTTCCCGGGAGCGGTCGCGATCGCACGCGCCGAGCGCTACCTGCGAACCCGGATAGGGCGCACGGCCCTGGCAGTCGTCGACAGCGAGGGGCGCCTGTCCGGGGTCAACGTCAACGAGCAGTTCATAACCGGCAGCGTCGTCAAGGCGATGCTGCTGGTCGCGTACCTGCGCCGCCTGAACGCGATGGGTCAGCACTACGTCGATTCCCACAGCAACTCGTTCCTGTACCCGATGATCAACGTGTCGGACAACGACGCTGCCACAGAGTGCTGGTCGATCGTCGGAAACGCCGGCCTGTACGCGGTCGCCAAGGCGGCCGGGATGACCCATTTCTCGGTCGACACAGCCGCTTCTTGGGGTGGCCAGTGGGGGGCCGCACTGATCACCGCGGCCGACCAGGCGCGGTTCTTCTTCGAGATGGACTCCCTGATCCCGCGGGAGTTCGTCGGCTATGCCAACTTCCTGCTCTCGTCGATCGCCGGGTATGAGACCTGGGGTATCCCAGCGGTCGCCCGCCGGCTTGGCTACACCGTGTACTTCAAGGCGGGCTGGCGCCCCAGCCCTGATGTCTTCCTGGTCCACCAGATCGCGCGCCTGGTAGGCCACCACCACACGTTCTCGATGGCGGTGATGACCGACGGGGATCCCGATATGAGCTACGGGATCCAGACGATTCAGGGCGTCACGGCCGCACTCCTTCGGTGAGCCGGGCCGCGGCTTCTTCGCCATCTTCGTCTAACTCCTCGAGCTCGACCAGGTCGAGGCCACGCCTCCGGTCTCTGCAGCCGTACACGTCCACGATCTCGGGCGGTTGAGGGCTCCGGCCGCGGGCGAATCGCCATCGGCGAGGAGCGCAGACTCCACGGAGCCCGCAGTCCAGCCGACGTAGCCCGCCCGGGCCTCGACGTCTTGCGCACGCCGGACTGACCGGAGACCATGCGCTCACGTCCGAGAAGCCCGCAGCGGAGGGACACGGTTGGTGGCGCATCGCCAAACGGATCCTGCTGCTGATCGTCAGTGGGCTGTCGCTGTACCTACTTGCACCGAAGGTGATCTCGGTATTCGCGTCCTGGCCACAGCTGAAAACGCTCAGGCCAGGCTGGCTCGGGCTCGCGCTCCTGTTCGAGTCGATCAGCTACCTGTCGCTGTGGTCGATGCAGCGGGTCGCGTTACACACGACGAGCTGGTTTGCCGTCGGCACGTCTCAGCTCGCGAGTGGCGCCGTCGGAAGCGTCGTCCCCGGCGGCGCGGCAACGGCCGGAGCGGTCGCATACAGAATGCTGACTGGCGCGGGAGTACGAAGCGCGGATGTCGCGTCGGGCCTCGCCGCATCGGCGATCGCGAGCACAACGGTCGTGTGCGCGATGCCGCTGCTCGCGCTGCCGGCCATCATCGGCGGTCTCGCCGCGCCGGACGGTCTGCTTCAGACCGCATACGTCGGCATTGCCGGCTTCGCCGCCGTGGCCGTCCTCTCGGCTGTGGCATTCGGCTGGGACCGACCGTTGCTGATCTTTGGCCGAGCGGCGCGCTGGCTGATCCAGCGCGTCCGGAGCGACGCATCAGCTGATCTCCCCGAGCGGCTCCTCGCGCAGCGCGACCGGATGAAACAGACGTTTGGCCGCCGGTGGGGCGTCGCGCTAACGGGCGCGGTCGGCAAGGTCGGCTTTGACTATCTGGCGCTTGTCTGCTGTCTCGCCGCGGTCGGCGCGCGACCGGACGCGTCGCTGGTCCTCCTGGCCTACGTCGGCGGCGCACTGCTCGCGCTGATTCCCGTGACACCGGGCGGATTGGGGTTTGTCGAGGCGGGCCTAACCGGCTTGCTGACCGCCGCCGGAGTCAGCGCGCAGGATGCGCTCGTCTCGACGCTCGCTTACCGGCTGGTCTCGTTCTGGCTGCCGCTCCCGATAGGCGGGGTCGCCTACCTGCTGTTTCGCCGACGCTACGAACCGGCGGCCGAGGAGAGCTCAACCTCGACGACCGTCCCGTAGCAGCTGAGCCGTTCGCGCGTACGCGCGAGCGCGTCGCCATCGACGAGCACGCACAGCACCGCTTGGCCCGGCTGCAACCCCTCACCGAGCTTCCTCAGCCGGCTGTCGGGGATCCCGGTGTCGCGCAGCCCGAAGATCGCGCCGCCCGCCAGGCCAAGTAACGCACCGCCGACCGGCAGCCCGAGCAGCAGCCCCGCGACCAGCCCGGCGGTACCGACGCCCACGATTGCTTCACCTGTCGCGATCTCGCGCGTCTGCTGCAGCTCGATTCGGCCGCTTTCAGTCCGGAGGACGACAGCCGCGTCGCGTACGGAGCCATCCTGCTCGTCGTCGAAGGCGCGTACCCTCATCAGCGCGTCCTCGGCGGCGGCGGCGCCCTCAAACACGACCGCGAAGAAGCGGCTGACGGACATCAACCATCGCAGCCTACCTCTGGGTCGGAGTTCGGCGCTTAGAGCAAGGGCGGCTTGCGGCTGGGGTCCGTCGACTCAGCGACCTCCAACACGGACGCGATCCGCCTACGTCGCTCGGCACCGTCGCGCTCGAGCTCCGCGAGCCGCCGCTTGTTGTTGGCGCGCTGAGAGTCGCCGTCGGGCATCTGGTCGTAGATGTCTGTGATTTGCATTGGTCCCGATCACCTGCTTCGTGTAGGGCCTTATCGGGTGCCCTTGGATGGTGCTTGAGCGGCCAGACGTCAACTTCTTAACGTTCTCTTCCGGGCTTCTTACCGTTCACTTTCGGGCCGTTGACGCGCCGCCTGAGCGGTGCTCCAATGGATTGGCTCTCCGCTCCGGAGCCGTGAAGAGTCGCCGGCGCCCTCGGCTTGAGGGTCAGGCCGACTAGGGCAAACGCCCACAACTAAAAACAGAAGGAGAAGCGATGCGCTTCGTAGTACGAAACGCGCTGCTCTCGACGCTGCTCGCGTTCCTGGTCACGGGAATCGCGACTGCGTCGGCCAGCGCCTCTACCTCGCCGATCGTCGGGCATGCGTTCGTCAACGACAACACGGCCGTTGCGAACACGGTGGCCGCCTTCGACCGCCATGCCGACGGCACGCTGACG
>JBKQJQ010000271.1:0-4566 GCA_052147875.1 Solirubrobacteraceae bacterium
AGATCGCCGTCGATATAGAACGGCGCCGCGTCGAGACTGCCCAGCTGGACGTCGTGTGGACCGGGCGGCAGGTCGTCGGCGAGCAGGCAGATCGGAGCAGTGCCATCGCAGCACCCTCCGGACTGAAAGAACGCCAGCGGGCCGTGGGCGGTCTCGAGGCTTTTGATCACCTCGAGAGCCGCCCGGCTGGCTGTGACCGCCTCGCGGCTCGACGTGTCGGAAACGGTCATCGCCGTGACCCGGTCGCTTCGACTCAGAAGAACCCCATCGGGTTCGGGTCGTAGCTCACCAGCAGACACTTCGTCTGGCTGTAGTGGTCGAGCATCATCCGATGGTTCTCGCGGCCGACGCCAGAGGTCTTGTATCCCCCGAAGGCAGCATGAGCCGGATACTGGTGGTAACAGTTGGTCCAAACCCGTCCGGCCTTGATCGCCCGCCCCATCCTGAAGGCGCGACTGCCGTCACGGGTCCAGACGCCCGCGCCCAGCCCGTAAAGGGTGTCGTTGGCGATCTCGAGCGCCTCCTGCTCATCCCTGAACGTGGTCACAGCAAGCACCGGCCCGAAGATCTCCTCTTGGAACACGCGCATCTTGTTGTTCCCCTTGAGCACGGTCGGCTCGAAGTAATAGCCGCCGGCGAGCCGCGCATCGAGCGTCGGCCGGTGGCCGCCAATCAGCACATCGGCGCCCTCGTTGATCCCGATCGCAACGTAGTTCTCGATCTTTTCCAGCTGCGCGACCGAGACCTGTGCTCCGATCATCGTCTCGCGATCAAGAGGATCGCCCTGCCTGATGGCCGCGATCCGCTCAAGGCAACGTCCCATGAATTCGTCGTAGATCGACTCGTGGATCAGCGCCCGCGACGGACACGTACACACCTCGCCCTTGTTGAAGGCGTACAGGACAAGGCCCTCAATCGCCTTGTCGAGGAACGTGTCGTCGGCGGCCATCACATCCTCGAAGAAGATGTTGGGTGACTTGCCGCCGAGCTCAGTCGTCGAGGGGATCAGGTTCTGGGCCGCATAGGACATGATCAGCCGGCCGGTCACGGTCTCGCCCGTGAACGCGATCTTCGCGATCCGCTTATTTGACGCAAGCGCCTTGCCCATCGATGCGCCGGGACCGTTGACGATGTTGAGCACGCCCGGCGGGATCACGTCGCCGATCACCTCGGCCAGCTTGAGGATCGACCACGGCGTCGGGCTGGCGGGCTTGAGCACCGTGCAATTCCCGGCCGCCAACGCCGGAGCGATCTTCCACGCCGCCATCAGGAGCGGGAAGTTGAACGGGATGATCTGTCCGACCACGCCAAGTGGCTCGTGGAAGTGGTACGCGTAGGTCTGTTCATCGATCTCGGAGATCCGGCCCTCCTCCGACCTCGCCGCGCCAGCGAAATAGCGGAAGTGGTCGATCGCCAACGGAATGTCCGCAGCCAGCGTCTCGCGGACCGGCTTTCCGTTCTCGTAGCTCTCGGCCACGGCCAGCATCTCAAGGTTCTCTTCGATCGCATCCGCGACCGCGCTGAGGACGGCAGCCCTGTCGGCCGGTGACCGCGCGCCCCAATCGTCTTTAGCGGCATGCGCGGCGTCGAGCGCCAGCTCGACGTCCTCTTCAGTCGAGGAGGCGACCTCGCAGAACGGTTCGCCGGTGGACGGCGTCAGGTTCTCTCGGTACTCGCCTCTGGTCGGCTGCACCCACTCGCCGCCGACGAAGTTCTCATAACGATCGTCCAGCGACACGGGGCTGTCGGGTTGCCCTGGCGCCGCGTAAGTCGTTTGCTGTTCGGTGATCGCCATCGCTCACTCCTTTGCCTGCAAATTGACCGCACCGCTCGGGTGCCGTTTCTCGTAGCCAAGCTCTCAAGCTCAGGGGCCCCAGACATCCGGCCTGCACCCGCGAATGACTCAGTACTTAGCCATTGCCAGGGAGCCAGGGTTTGCACGCACGAAGTCGGCGATCTCCACGCCCAGCGCTCGATCTCACCCCGCTCTCGCAGTCGGCGTCGAGGCTGTGAACCAGACCCCAGGCGAGCCGACGCCGTCATCCCGCGGCAGGTCTACCGCAGCCTGCGTGCCGCGAAGCGTCATAGAAATTGCACGCGACCACCGTGACGATCACGAGCGCGCAACAGTCTCAGTCGGCAGGGGGCGGGATCGCCCGCCAAATCGTTCGTCCAGATTCCGGCTTGCCGGTCAAGCGCCGACCGGGCACGCCGATGTGGTGAGCGCAGACAGCAGATCTCCTCGGACCGTCATCAGTCATGCACCTTGTCTCGCGCGCGCTCAGGTTGTTCCTGCTCATTGCCGGTTTGGCGCTGGAGCTCGCGCTCCCGGCGGCCGCATCGGCCGCTCCGGGTCCCGGCGCGGTCGAGCTCGACCAGCCGGCCTACACCGCACACGAGGATCAGGGCTACCTGACGATCACGATCGTCCGCAGTGGTGACCTGAGCGGACAGGAGCACGTCGGCTACGGCGTCAAGCAGCAGGACGCGATCAACGGGATCGACTTCGACGCGATCCCGAACACGTACATCACGATGCAGCCCGGTCAGAGCTCCTACACGTTCAACGTCAGGATCATCGATCGCGGGATGAACGGCACCCCGGTCCACGCGCTCGCCTACCTGTACGGCTCGTGGCCCGACAAGCTCGGCCCGAACAACAACTCGATGATCACGATCCTCCGCGACGACGGGGTCGAGCCGCGGGACCCCGCCAACCCGCTCGGCGTACCAGGCCCGTACTACGGCAACCCGATCGCCGGCACCACCTTCTATGTCGACCCCGACTCCGACGCCGCGCGGGCGCAGCGGCACTACGAGCACTCGAACCCGGCCTGGTCGGCACTGCTCGGCGAAATCGCCAACGAGCCCGATGCGCACCGCTTCTACATGTGGAACATGGGTAATCACGTCGCCGGCCGAGTCGCGCACTACCTCGAGGGCACGCAGGTCCAGCAGCCGGGAACGACCGTGATGCTGTCGACATACAGCCTCGTTCACAAGCGCTGCGGCTACACCGCGACACCAAAGATGGAGCGGCGCTACGACCGCTTCATCACGGCCGTCGCGCACGGGATCGGCAACTTCCACGTCGTGTTCTTCCTCGAGCTCGATTCGCTGATCACCGCACCATGCCTGACCCACAGTCAGCTGACGATCCGCGACGCGGAGCTGAAGTACGCGATCGCCGTCCTGAACGCCGACCCCCACGTGCTGGTGTACCTCGACGGCGGCGCGGCCGACGCCGCGTCGGCTCGCCGTCAGGCTCACTACCTACTGGGCGCGGGCGTCCGTCAGGCGGCCGGCTTCTTCCTCAACTCAACCCACTTCGACTGGACGAGCACCGAGCTGCACTACGGCCAGCGAATCTCGCGGCTGACCGGCGGCTCGCATTTCATCGTCAACACGGGTGAGAACGGCCGCGGGCCACTGGTGCCGGCCAACCGCGTCGAGCACGGCAATGAGGTCCTGTGCAATCCGCCCGGGCGTGGACTGGGTCCGCTCAGCATCAGCGACGACGTCGCGCAGCAGACCGACTACGCCAACGCCGACGGCCTGCTGTGGTTCTCGAATCCGGGCGGCAGCGGCGGCGCGTGCCGACCCGGCGCACCCCCGACCGGCGTCTTCTGGCCGGCGTACGCGGTGATGCTGGCCCGCAATTGGGTCGACCAGGTCAATGGGCCGCGCGTCCCGCTGCTGGCGTCACCGTTTGCTGAGGCCGCGAGCAAGCCGTAGGTAGTTCTATTCGCTCGCCAGCCGGCGGTAGTGGTCGCGCCAGATCCATTTGTAGATCGGCACGTGGCGCGGCAGGTCACTGACGCCCGGGATCAGGGGCACGAGGATGAACGCGAGGCTGAGCACGCCCATCACAGCCATCACCAGGATGTCGGCGTTGGCCGAGGTCGAGAACGGCTTGATCTGATACCAGAACGTGTATAGCCACAGCCACACCTGCCCGGGGTAGCTGCCGGTTTCGTTCATCATCCCCCACTGGCTACCGAGCAGATGCTGGGTTTGGGCGCGGTTTGTCAGGACTGCGCCGTCTTCCATCAGTAACAGCGGCTTGGTGTAGTCGGTCTGGTAGAAGTGGTCGGTCGTCAGCAGCTGACCGTCGAGGCCACCGCTTTCGGCGTCAACGAGCAGCGCATTCATCATCGTCGGAACCGGGCCGTAGTTGCCGGCCGGCATGCTGACCGCGCCACCGCTGGTCGCCTTGGCCTTCGCCAGCGCAGTCGAATACGCAGTCGTCCAGGCGGCCTGCTGCTTGGCCGAGGCAGCGCTGTACTGCGCCAGCGCGCTCTGCAGCGCCGGCTGCCCCGGAATCGAGCTCAGCGGGATCAGTACGAAGTCCCGCGCTGCGTCGATCGGATGGCTGACGCCAAGCCACTTCTGCAGGTAGATGAACGCCATGTGCTGCCCGGAGCTGTTGTGGTTGTAGGGCGGCCCGTAGGTCGCGGTCTCGCTGGTGCCGTCGAGTTGGCTCACCGCGGTCGTGACGAAGTCGACGGGGTCCGAACGGGACCACGACTTGATCGTGCTCGGTGGGTCGTCGGGTGACGAGAACAG
>JBKQJQ010000272.1:0-21603 GCA_052147875.1 Solirubrobacteraceae bacterium
GCGAAGTGGTAGTGCACCAGCGACGTGGAGACGCCCGCGTCGATCGCGATCCGGGCGATCCGGACGCCGTCGATCCCCTCGCTGGCGATTCTGCGCGCCGCGGCCCCGAGGATCCGCTCGCGTGCCCCGGTCGCGGGGCGGGGACTCATCCGTCTTTGAGCGCCGGTGCCATGTCGGACCGGATCCGGTCGGCGAACCACGCCACCCCGCGCTCGCGGCGCGACAGCGGACCGCAACGGTAGCCGCGGGTCGCGAGCCCCTGCTGGACGTTGTCGACGAGGTCCGTGTCCTCGTCGGTGACCAGCGTGTTGAGGCGGTGGTTGGCCCACTGGACGAGCCTCGTGCGGGGGTTCGTTTCGGCCGGCCGGTAGCACGCATAGACGTCGTGTGTGCGGTCGAGGCCGTCGGGGACGATCTGCCACGTGTTGACCTGATCCGGGTACAGGTCAATCGTCGTGTTGGGGTAAATGTAGGCATAGCGCCAGATGAGGCGGTCTGACTCGCCGAGCCCGGGCATCGGCGTCACGAGCCTGGCGTACAAGCGCTCGAGCGGGTTCGAGCTCGGCTTGCCACGCAGCGGCGCGTCGAACCACGTGTAGTGCTCGTGGACCTCGACCTCGTAGTGCTTGTAGTCGAGTAGCCGCATCAGGCCCGGGTGCGCGATCGGGATGTGATAGCCCTCGAGGTAGTTGTCGGCGACCGCCTTCCAGTTGGCGGGGTTGGAGCCGGTTCCGAGGGAGAACGGCTCGAGCGTCTCGATTCGGTACGGCGCCAGCCGCTGCGGCAGGTCGCCGACGAGCTCCGCCAGCGGGGTCGCGTCGGGGTCGAGGTTGACGAACACCAGCCCGCACAGCTCCTCGACCCGCGCCGGCATCAGCCCGAACTTCGATTTGTCAATCTTGTCCGCGAACGACATTCCCTCCGGGACGCCGATCAGCGAGCCGTCGAGCCGGTAGGTCCAGCCGTGATAGCGGCACCGGATCGCGGCCTTGCACTGTCCCGAGCCGCTCAGCAGCCGCGAGCCACGGTGACGGCAGATGTTCTTGAACGCCCGCAGCTGCTGGTCCTCGTCGCGGACTACCAGCACAGGCTGCGTGCCGGCGCGCGCGGTCAGGTAGCTGCCGGGCTTGGGCAGCTGCGAGACATGGCCCGCGAGCTGCCAGGTGCGCTCGAAGATCAGCTCCTGCTCGGCCTCGAGCAGGCTCGGATCGATGTACAGGCGTGGCTCGAGCGCGGTGCCGGAAACGTCGGCGGTGGGCACGGTGGGCGGGGCGGCGGTCTCCAT
Source organism: Solirubrobacteraceae bacterium (assembly GCA_052147875.1). Classification (GTDB taxonomy): domain Bacteria; phylum Actinomycetota; class Thermoleophilia; order Solirubrobacterales; family Solirubrobacteraceae; genus Palsa-465. The sequence continues at coordinate 1,286 of JBKQJQ010000272.1, forward strand.
ATTCACCTCATCCTGACTTTGTGATCAGTTATACTTTAGGGCAATGGTCAAGCGCGCGTCCTGGCTGTCGGTCACGCCTGAGCCCGAACGCGAGCTGCCGGAGGCGGTAGCGACGCTCGCGGCGGGCCGCCGCGCTCGCCCGGACGAGGTGGTGCGCGAGCGGACGCGGGTCGAGCAGCTGGTGCTGCACGGAACCCAGCGGCGGTGGCTCGCATACCTGCACGAGGTCGTCGGCTTGATCGACGCCGGTTCTGCGTCGGGCGATCCCGACGTCGCGCTGGCCCGCGAACGCGCTCGCGCCGTGATCGCCAACCATCACAATCTGCTGCTCGCGCTGCCGGGCCGGGGAGCGGCGATCACCGCCGACGATCGGGTCGCGCTCGAGACGTACGACAACCACGAAAGAGGGCCTGGATGACTACGACCACAACCACCGCCGACGCTCAGCTGACGCCTGAGCTGCTCGAGCTGCAGGAGCGCGCGCGCGACTTCGTCGAGCGGGTCCTGATCCCGCTCGAGAACGAGGCCGAGGAAGGCGGCGGCGAGCTTCCCGACGAAACCGTCGCGCGGATCAAGCAGGAGGCGATCGCCGCCCGGCTGCATGGCGGCCGCGTGCCGGTCGAGCACGGCGGCCAGGGCTGGTCGATGCGCGAGTGGTTCGTGGTCAACGAGCAGTTCGGGCGCGTCACCAACGGCCTGCACTGGCACGTGCCGAACATCTACAACGTGCTGCTCGAGGGGACGCCTGAGCAGATCGAGCGCTACGTCGTGCCCGCACTCCGAGGCGAGGGCGGCGACGCGTACGCGGTCACCGAGGCCGAGGCCGGATCTGACCCCGGCGGGATCGCTTCGACCGCAGTCTCCACTGACGCTGGCTGGCGGATCAGCGGCGAGAAATGGTTCGTCACATCGGGCGACGTCGCCCGGGTGCTGATCGTGATGGCCAACGTGATCGACGGCGCAGACCGGCTGCCGACGCTGTTCCTGGTCGAGCCCGATGCGGCCGGCGTCGAGTTCGTCGACAACCCGCGCTTCACCCACAACTACCCGCACGGCCATCCGACGATCCGCTTCACGGACGTCGAGATCGCGGCGGACGCGGTCGTCGGCGGCGTCGGCAACGGCGACTGGCTGCAGCGCCGATGGTTCACGGAGGAGCGGCTCGGGATCGCGACCCACGGCCTCGGCGCGATGTGGCGGCTGCTCGACGAGGCCACAAGCTGGGCGCTGACCCGCAGGCAGGGCGACCAGCGGATCATGGATTACCAGGGGATCTCGTTCCCGCTCGCGGACTCGGCAACCGACGCCGCGCTCGGGCGGCTGCTGGCGATGCAGGTCTGCTCGATGGTCGACGCGGGCGCCGATCCGAAGCTGATCCACGTCAAGGCGTCGATGGCGAAGCTGTTCGTGTCCGAGGCCGCCGGGCGGTGCGCCGACCGGGCCGTGCAGGCGTTCGGCGGCCGCGGCTACATGCGTTCGTTCGCCGCCGAGCGGTTTCTGCGCGAGCTGCGCGTCGACCGGATCTGGGAGGGGACCAGCGAGGTCCAGCGGCTGATCATCTCGCGCGCGCTCGAGCGCCGCGGCGTCGAGGCGACGATCCATTGACCGCCGTGGGGGCCGAGGCCGGGGTCGACCTGCGGCGTCTGCTGACGCCGAGTTCGGTCGCGGTCGTCGGCGCGACTGATCGCTTCGGAGCCTATGGCGCGCAGGCGATCGAGAATCTCAGGACGGTCGGCTTCACCGGCGAGGTGTGGGGCATCAATCCCCGCCGTGACGAGGTGATGGGCGTTCCGTGCGTGCCATCGGTCGCCGAGCTCCCGGTCGCGGTCGACGCGCTCGTGGTCGCGATCCCCGCCGCTGGTGTGCCCGAGGTGATCGAGCAGGCCGGCGCCAGGGGCTGCGGTGGTGCGGTCGTGATCAGCGCCGGGTTCGGCGAGGTGGCCGAGGGCGTGGAGCGCAACCGCGAGCTGCTCGCCGCCGCGGCGCGTTACGGGCTGCCGGTGTGCGGGCCCAACTGCAACGGGATCGTGTCGCCGCGCAACCGCATCTCGCTGTGGGGCGACGCGCTCGCCGCGCCCGAGCCCGGGCCGGTGGCGCTCGTCTCCCAGAGCGGCAACGTGGCCGTCAACGCGCTCGCGACGCGCCGCGGGTTGCGCTTTCACACGGTCGTCGCGAGCGGCAACCAGGCGGTCGTGTCGGCGGCCGACTACCTCGAGTTCCTGGCCGGCGAGCCCGGCATCGGGGCGGTCGCGCTGTATCTCGAGGACGACGGCGGACCGCGGCTGTGCGAGGGGCTGGCGGCGTGCGCGCGGGCTGGCGTGCCGGTCGTCGTCCTGAAGGTTGGCCGTTCGGTCCAGGGCGCCCGAGCGGCGGCCGCTCACAGCGCGGCTCTGGCCGGCGACCAGCGGGTGTTTCGCAGCCTGATCGAGGAGGCCGGGGCGGTCTGGGCCGACGATGTCCATGAGCTGCTCGAACTTGCCAAGACGATCGCCGTGCCCGGGGCCAAGCCGGCCGGTGACGCGCGCGGGCTGGCGATCATGACCTGCTCGGGTGGTGATTCGGCCCAGGGCGCCGACGAGGCCCTGCAGCTCGGCATCGGGCTGCCGGGGCTCGCGCCGCCGACCGTCCGTCGCCTACGCGAGCTGCTGCCGACCGCGGCGACGGTCGCCAACCCGCTCGACTACACGGCGATGCTGTGGGGTGATCGACGCGCGCTGGCGGAGCTCGTGCGGACCCTCGGCAACGACCCGGCGGTCGGCCAGGTGCTGGTCTTCTACGACCAGCCGTACGGCCTGACCGGCGCCGCCGAGGAATCGTGGCGGGCGGTCCGCGAGGCTGTGATCGTCGGCGCGGCCGCCAGCCCGGTGGCGACGATGGTCTCCTCGACGCTGCCCGAGCTGCTCGACGACGGCGCCGCGTGGGAGTTCGCCGAGGCCGGCGTCCCCGCCGCGGCTGGTCTACGAACCGGGCTGCGATGCGCCGCAGCGCGTTGGACCGGCGGTGGCGATCCGGCGCGGCTGCTGGAGATCGCGGCCACCGCGCGAGCCGTGGACGGGTCCGAGGGCGACTGGCTGGCCGAGCACGAGGCGAAGGCGCTGCTGGCGGCGCACGGCGTCGCGGTGCCACGCGGGCGGGTGGTCTCGGATGAGGACGACGCTCTCCGGGCGCTGCACGAGCTGGGTGGGCACGTCGTACTCAAGCTCAGCGCCGCCACCGTCCAGCACAAGACGGAGCTGGGCGGGGTCGCGCTTGATCTCCGCGGCGCCGAAGAGGTCCGCGGGGCCTACCGCCGGCTGGCGCTGCTGAGGGATGCGCATGGGGGACACGTGCTCGCCGAGTGGATGGCCACGCCGGGCGTCGAGCTGATCGTGGCCGCCCGCACCGATGGCGTGGTGCCAGCGTTGGTGCTCGGACTCGGCGGCATCTGGACCGAGCTGCTCGACGACGTCGCGGTCGTCCCGCTGCCCGCGGACGCGGCCCGGATCGAGCTTGCGCTCCGCGGACTTCGAGGCGCGCCACTGCTGGTCGGCGGACGTGGCGGCCCCCGCCTCGACCTCGAGGCTGCGGCGCGGCTCGCGGAGGCGGTCGGCGAGCTGCTGGTGCAGCGCTCGCTTGCGGTCGTCGAGTGCAACCCGGTGCTGGTCGGAGACCACGGCGCGGTCGCCGTCGACGCGTCGATCAGGCTGAGTGGTCGCCATGCATGACGTGATCGTCGTCGGCGGCGGCTTCGCCGGGATCACAGCGGCGCGCGAGTGTGCGCTCCGGGGCCGCGACGTGCTGCTGCTGGAGGCCCGCGACAGGCTCGGCGGGCGGACCTGGAGCAAGCCCTGGGCGGGAACACGGATCGAGCTCGGCGGCGCCTGGGTGCACTGGCATCAGCCGCATACGTTCTCGGAGCTGACCCGGGCCGGGCTGGCGGTGAGTAGTTCCGCGGATTCGGAGCGCGCGGGCTGGTATGTGAATGGTGAGCGGCGGTCGGGCACGATCGCTGACCGCGACGCGATTGCGCGCCCCGGCTGGGACGCGTTCGTCGACGGCGTCGACACGGCACTGCCGCTGCCACACGCGCCGCTCACGGCGCTCGACGAGCTGGCGCGCTTTGACCGGATGACGATCGCGCAGCGGCTCGACCAGCTGGAGCTGTCTGACGAGGAGCGCGAGGTTCTGTCGGCCGAGCTCGAGTCGCTCGCGCACGCGCCGCTTGATCAGGCCGGTGCCGTTGCGGTGCTGCGCTGGCACGCGCTGTCGGGCGGTAGCCTCGAGCTGACCCAGCAGACCGGCGGCCGGGTGACGATCGTCGGCGGCACGGGCGCGCTGCTGAACGCGATCGCCGGTGAGGCGCGGTTCGAGGTGTCACTCGCGACACCGGTTGCCGCGATCAGCTCCGTCGACGGGCACGTCGAGGTGACGACCCGCGACGGGGAGACGCGCGCGGCTCGGATCGTTGTTGTGGCGGTTCCGTTGAACGCGCTCGGTGCGATCGAGTTCGCGCCGGTGCTGGCTGAGGACAAGCGGCGCGCGATCCGGCTCGGCCAGGCCTCGCGGGGGGTCAAGGTGATGATCCGGGCACGTGGCGAGCCGGTGCTCCAGAACTCGATCCGCCCCGGTCATCCGTTCGGTTACCTGGCCAGCGACGAGCTGTTCGGCGACGGGACGCAGCTGCTGATTGGCTTCGGCCCCGACGCGGAGCGCTACGACGGAGATGGCGTCACGGGAGTCCAGCGCCAGCTCGACGAGATCCTCCCCGGCTATGAGACGCTCGATGCGACGGCCCACGACTGGTTCGCCGACGAGTTCTCGCGCGGGACCTGGGCGATCCACCGTCCCGGCTGGTACGAGCATCACCACGCGGCGATGCAGCGCCGCGATGGAAGCGTGCTGTTCGCCGGCTCGGACCTGGCCGATGGCTGGGCCGGGTTCATCGACGGCGCGATCGAGAGTGGGCTGCGGGCGGGGCGGGCCGCGGCGGCGCTGAGCGGTTAGTTCAGGGGTTCAGCTGTGCGCGCGGCGGCTCGGGCAGCCCGTTGGCGAGCGCGTCGGCGAGCAGCTCGAGCTCCGGGCGCCCGAACTCCTCGGCGAACAGGTACGGCAGCTCGATCGGCTCGAAGCCGAGGCCGTCGTGAAGCCGGCGCAGCTGCTCCGATTGGGCGTTGGCGCGCGCGTGCTCGGACAGCGCCGCGCCGAGTGCCGCGCCGGTGATCCGCCCGTCCAGGCGCTCGCGCGCCGTTGCCAGCTCGGTCGCCTCGGCGGCGCTGAATCGCTCCGGGTAGCGGGCGTTGACGATCACCGCGTCGAGCCCCAGCTCGTCGGCGCGCAGCTGGTCGCGCAGCCACAGCGTCTCGTTGACGGGCATCTCCTCAGCAGTCGTCACGGCGACCACGGCCGTGAACTCGTGATCGGCGATCGTCTCGGCGATCGTGTGGCCCTGGTGGGCGATCGGCCCGACCCGCGCGATCTCGGCGAATGTGCGCGGCGTGCGCAGGATCCCGACCCCATGCCCGGCGGCGGGCGAGTCGACGATCACGAGGTCGTAGGCGTCGGCGCCGCTCGTCCGGCGCCTGAGCTGGGCAAGCTCCCAGGCCTTGCCGACGCTGAGCAGCTCGCGCATCCCCGGCGTCGCCATCGCGAATACGGCGAACAGGCGGCTCGAGCCCAGCGCTTGTCCGACGGCGCCGGTCTTTACCTTCAGGTACTCCTCCATCGCGCTCTGCGGGTCGATTGAGATCGTGAACAGCCGCTCGGCGAGCTCGACCTCCTCGAAGTCAACCTGCTCGTGGCCGAAGGCGCGGCCGACGCGGTCCTGGCTGGCGAGTTCGGCGACGATCGTCCGCTTGCCGCGCCGTGCGGCGAGCATGCCGAGCGCGATCGCGACGGTTGACTTGCCGACGCCGCCCTTGCCGGTGACGAAGATCAGGCGTCGCTGCAGCAGGCTTGGCACAGCGGTCGCAATTTAGCGGCGGGGCGGGTGGGTGGCGGCGCGGGCGTCTGACCTGCGCGGCCCGCCTGCAAAGGATTTCCACACCGACATGCGAAATACAGGCGCGTATGAGTCCACTCTCAAATCGGAGCGCTCGCTGATGTCCACCTGCAAGGTGATCACGCTCGCCAACCAGAAGGGTGGCGTCGCAAAGACCACGACCGCGCTGAACCTGGCGGTGGCGTTCGCCGAGGAAGGACACCGCGTCCTGTGCTGCGACATGGACCCGCAGGGCAACCTGACGATGTCGCAGGGGATCGACCCCGACACGCTCGAGAAGTCGATGTACGACGTGCTCGTGCACCATATCTCGATCCGTGAGGTGATCCGCAAGCGTGAGGTGGATATCGCCTGCGCGTCGATCGACCTCGCCGGCGCGGAGATCGCGATGTCGACGATGATCGGTCGCGAGCGCTCGCTTCAGAAGGCGTTCAAGGAGATCGAGGACGACTACGACTTCATCTTCATCGACACCCCGCCCAGCCTCGGACTGCTGACGATCAACGCGCTGACCGCGTCAGACAAGGTGATCGTCCCCGTCCAGTGCGAGTATCTGTCGATGCGCGGTCTGATCCAGCTCCAGAACACGCTCGCGATGATCCGCGAGAACCTGAACCCGGATGTCGAGATCGAGGGCATCCTGCCGACGCTCGTCGACCTGCGCACACTGCACGCCAAGGAGGCGATCGAACTGCTGGAGGAGAACTTCGGCGATCGCGTTTTTGCGTCGCGAATCCGCAAAACGGTTCGTTTTGCTGAAGCGCCTGTGAAAGGCATGTCAGTACTGAAGTACGATCCGGACGGTCTGGCCGCACACGCCTACAGGCAGCTCGCCAAGGAGGTCCTCGCAAATGGCAACCGGTAAGCGCGCGAGCATGCGAGAGGGGCCGCTCGCAGATCTATTTCGAAAGACCGCCGCCGAGACCTCCGGCACGCCGGACGAGGAAGCCGCGCCGCCCGCGCCGCCGGAGCCCGTCGCGCAAACGCCTGAGCCCACCCGTCGCACCTCACACCCGTCGCTCGAATCTCCCGGGCCTGAGCCCGAGGCCGAGGAGCCGCGCCACATCCCCTCGCCACAGGAGCGCCTGCGCCAGGCGTTCTCGTCCGACATCCCCGAGAACGTGCTCGACGCACCGCCCCGGACGCGGACGCCGCGCCGTGCGACCGAGGAGCCCGTCGACGTCTACGCGCGCCCCGACGCGCCCGCCGATCTGGAGTCCAGCGCACCGGCGCTCGGGCCCGTCCTGCGGGTCGTTGGCGTCGGCGGTGGCGGCGTCAACGCCGTCAACCGGATGGTCGAGGCCGAGGTCGAAGGGGTCGAGTTCCTGGCGATCAACACCGACCTGCAGTCGCTTCAGCAGGCGGCCGCACACGAGACGCTCCACATCGGGGACGGCATCACGCGCGGGCTGGGGTCGGGCTCCGATCCCGAGCTTGGCCGCCGCGCCGCCCACGAGGCGCACGACCAGATCAAGGCGATGCTGCGCGGCGCTGACATGGTGTTCATCGCCGCCGGCGCGGGAGGCGGCACCGGTACTGGCGCCGCGCCGGTCGTCGCCCAGATTGCGCGCGAGCTGGGAGCGCTGACGGTCGGGATCGTAACCCGCCCGTTCCAGTTCGAGGGCTCGCGCCGCCGCGACCAGGCCGAGGCCGGAATCGCCGCGCTCGGCGCCGAGGTCGACACGCTGATCGTGGTGCCCAATAACCGGCTGCTGTCGGTGCTCGACCGGGGCGTGACGATGGTCGACGCGTTCCGGGTTGCCGACGACGTCCTGCGCCAGGGCGTGCAGGGCATCTCCGACCTGGTGACGCTGCCGGGGTTGATCAACCTCGACTTCGCGGACGTGCGGACGATCATGTCGGACGCCGGCAACGCGCTGCTGGGAATCGGGATGGGGACCGGCGAGCGTCGCGCGGTCGACGCCGCCGAGCAGGCTGTCGCCTCGCCGCTGCTGGAGACGAGCATGGACGGCGCCCGCTCGATCCTGCTCTCGATCACGGGCGGCAACGACGTCTCGCTGTGGGAGGTAAACGAGGCCGCGAAGGCGGTCGCCGAGGCCGCGCACCCCGACGCCAACATCATTTTCGGCGCCATGGTCGACGACAAACTCGAGGACCAGGTGTGGGTGACGGTCGTCGCGACCGGCTACGGCGAGCCGCGACGGCGCCGTCGGGAGGAGCAGTCTTTCGGCGCGAGAGGCGACGAGCTCGACGATCCCGCGCGCGGGTTCCGGGAGCCGGCAGGCGAGCCGCGGGTAAGCCGGGTGCGGCGGCCGTCGTCTGGACGCGAGCTGGACGTGCCCGAGTTCATGCCGAGGCGCTGAGCGTCGAGCGGGCGCGTGCGCGCGCTCCGCGGTGATCTGCAGAACGCGACCAATCCGGCCTCGGCTTGGGATTTGTCGCAAACTGCCTGGGCAATGGGTTCGTTTGCGATAGATCCGCCGGCCGATTTGGATCTGTCACGCCGTGCATCGTCGCGGGGTGACAGGGCGACGGGGTGACCTCGCACGAGCAGTTGGGGGTCGTCGCGGCCGGCCATCCGCTGAGCGCACGCGCCGGCGCGGATGCGCTGCTCGACGGCGGCAATGCGGTCGACGCGGCCCTAGCCGCGATGCTCACCTCGTTCGCCTGTGAGCCGTTGCTGACCGGGCTCGGGGCCGGCGGCTACATGCTGGTCGTCGCGCCTGGTTGCGAGCCGACGCTGCTGGACTTCTTCGTCGAGGCGCCAGGGCGCGGGGCCGATCTGACGCGGCGCTCGGGGCTGATCCCGGTGCGGGTCTCGTTTGGCGACGCGATCCAGGAGTTCAAGATCGGCGCGGCGTCGGTCGGCTGCTACGGGATGCCCGCCGGCGTCTGCGAGGCGTCGCGGCGCTTTGGCCAGCTGGGGCTCGAGCGGCTGGTGGCGCCTGCCGCGGCGCTCGCCCGCGACGGCGTCGAGCTCAACCCACAGCAGGCCTACATCGTCGAGATCCTCGCCGGGATCGTCACCTCGACGCCCGAATCAGCGGCCCTGTTTGCACCCCACGGTCGGCTGCTGCGCGCGGGCGAGACGCTGCGCCAGCCCGAGATGGGCGATGCGCTCGAGCGGCTCGGGGCGGAGGGCTCGAGCCCGTTCTACGAAGGCGACATCGGCGCGGCGATCACGGATTGGGTCGGCGAGCGCGGGGGAATTCTGACCCGCGCTGACCTGCAGGCCTACGAGGTCGTCGACCGCCAGCCGGTCAGAGCCGAGTACCGCGGCCGGCAGGTGCTCACCAACCCGCCCCCGTCGGCGGGTGGAATCCTGATCGCCCGTGCCTTGGCGATGCTCGGCGCCGAATCGGGGCCGCCATCGATGAGCCAGATCGTCGACGTGATGGAGCGCACTCAACGTGAGCGCACGCCGGAGTTTCTCGCCGGGCTGGCCGAGCCGGAGTTCATGGCGCGGTTTCTGGCCGGCGCCGGAGGGCCGCTCGGGTCGACGACTCACATCGCGGTGCTCGACTGCGACGGCTGGGCATGCTCAGTGACATGCTCAAACGGATCGGCCTCCGGCAGCATCGTGCCCGGGACCGGAGTTCACCTCAACAACATGCTCGGTGAGCAGGATCTGAACCCGCTTGGCTTTCACCGCCATCCGCCTGGCCGACGTTTGCCGAGCATGATGGCGCCGACGATCGTGCTCCGCAGCGGGACCGCTGAGCTTGCGGTCGGGAGCGCCGGCTCGAACCGGATCCGCTCAGCGATCCTGCAGACAATCATCCACTCGATCGACGACGGGATGGAGGCAAGCGACGCGGTGCAGGCGCCGCGGGTCCATTGGGAGCACGACGTCGTCTACGTCGAACCGGGGATTGACACCACCCAGCTCGAGGCCGAAGGCCGCGCGATCAGCGCGTTCCGCGACCGCAACCTGTTCTTCGGCGGCGCCCAGGCCGCCGCGCGCGACGTCGACGGGCGCTTCTCCGGCGGCGGCGATCCGCGTCGCGGAGGCGCATCGATCGTGGTCACGCGGCCGTGAAGTGGCTGGGGGTGCTCGCCGTCTGCGGGCTGATCGTGGCCGGGTGTGGGTTTGACGTCCAGCTTCAGGATCTGTTCCTGCTGACGCGCACCGGTCAGGGGACGAAGCTGACGCTGCTGGTCAACGACGACGGTTCGGTGACCTGCAACGGCGGCAAGCAGAAGATGCTCTCGAGTTCGATGCTGATCACCGCCCGCGACCTGGCCGACAACCTCGGCGGCGACGCGTCACACAACCTCGACCTGCCACCGCGCCCCGGCACGATCTACCGCTACAGGATCAAGCTCGAGCAGGGGACGATCCAGTTCTCGGATCGCGACACCGCCCACTATCCCAACCTGGCGCAGGCCGAGCTGTTCACGGTGCAGGCCGCGCAGCAGGTCTGCGGGCTCGCGGGATGAGGGCGCGGATGAATGCTCGTCGATCAGGCCGGATCAGAGCTCGCGGATCAGCCCGGATGAGGGTTCTCACATGATCGTCTCGGGCTTACGTCCCCGTTAGGGGCACCTGGCTACGCTTGCGCGCCTTGTGCTGATCCAGGCCTCGACCAGCTTGATCACGACCTTCCAGGCAATCGTCCTGGGGGTGCTCCAGGGGGTGACCGAGTTGTTCCCGGTCTCGAGCCTTGGCCACACGGTGCTGTGGCCGACGCTGTTCGGCTGGGACAACATCGTCAAGTGGCAGTCGCAGCCTGAATCGCCGTGGCTCGCGTTCGTGGTCATGCTGCACGTCGGCAGCGCCGCCGGCCTGCTGATCTACTTCTGGCGCGACTGGGTGGCGATCATCAAGGCGTTCTTCGTGACGGTCGGCAAGCGGCGGATCGAGACGTCGACTGAGCGTCTCGCGTGGCTGATCATCATCGCCACGATCCCGGTCGGGATCCTCGGGCTGCTGCTTGAGCATCCAGTGCGAGTTGCGCTCGCGAAGCCGATCGCCGCCGCGATCTTCCTGATGGTCAATGGCTGCATCCTGTTCGCCGGTGAGCGGTGGCGAAAGCGCGCCGAGGTCCGAGAGCTGGCCGCCCGCGAGGGACTCAACCCGGAGGGCTACCGGCGCCTCGACACGATGGACTACAAGGAGGCGGGCGTGATCGGCACCGCTCAGACCGGTGCGCTGATCGCGGGCTTGAGCCGCGACGGGATCTGCATGAGCGCCGGCCTCGCCCGCGGGCTTGACCACTCGGACACGGCCAAGTTCGCGTTCCTGCTCGCGACGCCGCCGATCTTCGCCGCCGGGGTCCTGAAGATTGGCGACCTAACCGGCCACCTCGGCAACGGCGGCGTGCGCCAGGCGGCGCTGATCGCCGCGATTGCGGCCGCGATCACGGCGATTATCTGCGTCCACTACCTGACGGGGTACTTCAAGACGCGAACGCTGAAACCGTTCGCGATCTACTGCCTTGTGTTCGGGGCGTTCATGGTCGTGTACTGCGCGGCCGTCGGCGCACCCTGAGCGCTCAGCCGGAGCGGACCTGCCATCAGCCGGAGCGGACCTGCTATCAGCCGGAGCGGACTGCTCTCAGCCGAAGCGGACCTTGCCGTTGGACCGCGCCCGAGCCTGAGCGCGATCGACGAAGTCCAGCCGCTTGGTCGCTGCTCGGAACAGCCGCGTGACGAGCCGCAGGCGCGCGTTCTCGGACCGTAGATCGAGTAGACCCTGCTTGGCGTCGAGCCCGAAGTCGACGGTCGCCGCCATGTCGTAGGCGCCCATGTCGTCGAGCTCGGAGCTCTCGGGCTCGCGATCCGTCGCGCGCCTGACGAGGTCGGCGTACGCGGCGCGCGCGCTCCCGACGAGGTCGGGGTCCGGATCGTCGCCCAGATCCTCGACGAACTCAATCACCCCGGCCGGGTAGGGGAGATGTCCCTGGCGCTCGAGCACTCTGAACGGTCGCGTCCCCCTAGCGACGAGGTTCATGCGCCCATCATCCATCGTCTCGAGCACCTTCTCGATCACCATCGCGCAGCCGATGTCGCGCAGTCCGTCGTCGGCGAGCCACACGATCCCGAACTCGCTCTCGGCCTCGAGGCAGCCGGCGATCATCGTCTTGTAGCGCTCCTCGAAGATATGCAGTGGAACCAGCTCGCCGGGCAGTGCGACCAGCCCCAGCGGGAACAACGGAAACTCCGCTTCGCTCATACCGGGAGTTTGGCACTCCGCCTGCGATCGGACTCAGGTGCCCCGGCGGTCGGACTCGGGTGCCGCGGCGGTCGGATTCAGGTGCGGCGGGCGGTCACCAGCAGGTTGTAGAAGATCGACGCCGGCAACAACGGCTCCAGCACGGCCTCGTCGAGGCGCTGGAGCAGCAGGTAGCCATGGAACGCGTACTGGCGCCAAAGCATCGGCACATCCTCCGGGTCGGCGCTCGCCTCCAGCCCCCGGTTGAACCATCCGAACCAGTTCGCGGTCAGCTCCTCGCCGCGGACCTCAACGTCCGTGAAGCCCGCGCGCCTGGCGTGGCGCTGCAGGTCTGCGGGCGCGAACGCGTGGATATCGACGCACCGCTCGAGGTCGTGCTCCACGAACTCGACCGAGTCGGGAGCCGCCGGTGCCGGCACCGGGCCGGCTCTGAGCACGCGGCGCCAGACGGGCGCAACCTTATTGGCGGTGCGTTTCGGCACTGCCGCGATCCGGTCGCCGACCCGCGACGGCTCGCCAGCGAACACGATCCGTCCGCCCGGCCGCAGCACGCGGTGGAATTCGGCGAACGCCCGCCGAAGATTGGGTAGGTGATGCAGGACCGCGTGGCCGAGCACGAGGTCGAAGCTCTGGTCCGCGAACGGCAGCGCCTCGGCGTCGGCGCGGGCGGCGCGGACGTCGAGCCCCAGCCGCTGCGCGTTGCGGCTCAGGGTCGCGATCATGCCGGGCGAGATGTCCGTGCAGGTCGCGTTGGCGACCACTTCAGCCTGCAGCAGGTTGAGGCTGAAGTAGCCGGTCCCGGCGCCGATCTCGAGCGACCGGTCATAGCCGTCGTCGAGCTCCGCACCGAGCAGCTTGCGCAGCTTGCCGAGCACCTGCGACCTGCCGACCTCGCCGAAGTCGATGCCCCACTTCGAGTCATAGGTCTCCGCGGCGACATCGTGGTACCGCGTGTTGGCGTCTCGGATCTCATCCGCGCTGCGCAGTGCCTCCATGGCGTGCGGCACATTACCCTGTCGCCGTGCCAGTGAACGTCCATGTTCAGCGCGATCAGCCGCCCGGCGTGCCGCCGCTGGAACTGACCGGCGAGCGCACGCTGCCGGACGTGCCGGCGGAGAATTACTGGTTCCGGCGCCACCTCGCCGTGTATGAGTGGATCGGAGCGCGGGTGATCGGCCGCCGGGTGATCGACATGGCCTGCGGCGAGGGCTACGGCTCCGAGGTCCTGTGGCGGTCGGCTGCCAGCGTCGTCGGCGTCGACGCCAATCCCGACGCCCACGAGCACGCACGGCTGCGCTACCGGCGCCAGAACCTGCGCTTCGAGCGCGGGCTGGTCGAGACTCACGGCGTGCGCGGCGCCTACGATGCGGTCGTCTTCCTGCAGACGCTCGAGCACGTGCACGATCCAGGCGCCGTGCTGGAGCACTTCCGGGCGCTGCTGGCGCCCGACGGCGTCGCCTACGTGTCGACCCCGAACGTGTTGACGCTCGCGCCGCCCGGTGCGCAGAAATCCGACAACCCTTGGCACCTGAAGGAATACCGGGCGCATGAGTTCCGCGCCCTGTGCTCAGGAGTGTTCGACCAGGTCGAGCTACTGGGGCTGTTTCACGCCCGCAAGCTGCGGCTGCACGAGCAGGCGCTTGCCTGCGGCTGGGATGCGGTGCACGCCAAGCTGGGGATCACGAAGCCGTTCTACGACCGCTTCACGCCGGCGATTGCGACCCGCGACTTCGCGCTGCGCGACGATCGCGACCTCGACCGCGCGCTGGATTTCCTCGCCGTCTGCAGTTAGATGTTGGGGCGTGTCTCGCTACCGCGCCCCGCTGCTTGTCGCGCTCGTGCTCTATCTGATTGGAGCGCCGACGGCCGGCGCGGTGAGCTGGAGTCCGCACAAGCTCGCACAGGCAAACGGCGGCTTTCTCGGGGTCTCGTGTCCGTCCCCGGGCTTCTGCATGGCCGTCGGATCAGTGCAGGGGCGTAGGCGCGGGGTCACCCTGGCCGAGACATACGACGGGGCGAGCTGGGCCGTGGTGCCGACGCCGAACATCGCCGGCGCGGTCGACAATGAGCTGACCGGTATCTCGTGCAGTTCGCCGGCGGCGTGCATCGCCGTCGGATTTCGCCAGTACGACACCGGCGCGACGCGTGCCCTAGCCGAGCAGTGGGACGGCTTCGCGTGGTCGATCCAATCGATGCCGCGCGTCCACGACAGCGGCCTGGCGGCGGTGTCGTGCGCATCGCCGATTGCGTGCATGGCCGTCGGCGGCAAGGGCGTATTCCCGGCGGCGACCGGGTCGGCGCTGGTCGAGCTGTGGAACGGGGCGAGCTGGTCGCTCCGGCACGTCCCGAGGATCCGCGGCGCGATCGGCGAGGCGCTGCGCGGGATCTCGTGCGCGACGCCAACAGCGTGCACGGCCGTCGGTGAGGAGTTCGAGCGCGCCAACGGGCTCGCCTATGCGGTCGCGGTCCACTGGAACGGGCGCTCCTGGAAGACGCAGCTCAAGTACGGCGACGGCTACGACGAGTACGTGTTCAACGCCGTCTCGTGCCTGTCGGCGAGGCGCTGTGTCGCGATCGGAGAGCAAGATGTCCCGAATACGACGTCGTACGGCATCTGGGCCCGCCACCGCGGTTCCCGGTGGTCGGAGCCCCGCTCGAACATCGTCGCTGACAACCAGGACCTCGACGGCCTGTCGTGCACGGGCCCGAGGGCCTGCGTGGCGGTCGGCGGCGTCGAGGAGCCGCAGGCGTACGCCGAGACCTGGAATGGCGCCCGCTGGACCTTCGAGCCAATCCTCAGCTCGCTGACGGCGTTCAGCGCTCACCTGGAATCGGTCTCATGCCCGTCGCCGACCCGGTGCGTAGCGGTGGGCATGTACCAGCGCGGCAGCCGCCCGTCGCGGCCGCTGGTCGCGCTCAGCGGCTGACGCGCGCGTAGCTGCTGATGTCCTGATCGAGCGTTCCTTGCGCGTCGTACTGACCGATGTGCACGTAGGTCACCTTCCCGGCAGCGTTGAGGAAGATCGTCGTCGGCAGGTACCCGATCGCGGCCAGCCAGGAGAGGTCGGTGGTGGTCGTCTGGTAACTGGGGTAGCTGACCGGGTGTTGGGCCAGGAACGTGCGCGCGTCACCGGCGGAGTCGCCGGTGTCGGCGCCGATGAACGCGACTCTGCGGCCGTAGCGTGCGGACGCGGAGGCGAACAAGCCGAACTCAGAGCGGCAGGGCACGCACCAGGACGCCCAGGCGTTGATAACGACCGGATAGCCGCGCAGGGCGCGCAGACGCACGCGCAGCGCCTGCACTCCACCCAGCAGCTGGCCCGCCTGGCGATGGAGTGAGGCCAGCCGGGGTGGCGAGCCGGCCAGCTCCTGGCGCGCGGCCTCGGCGGCGGGAGGCCCCGGAGCGCGCGCGAGCGCGGCACGCATCGCACGTGCGAGGACGCTGGTGGTCGGCCAGCCCGCGGTCGATACCGCCCAGTAATAGAGGATCCGGCCGGTCGGCGAGGTGAGCACAAACCACGGCACGCCCTGAACCTCATAGCCGTCGGCGATCCTGCCGCTGCGGTCAAGCGCGACCGGGTATGACAGCGGTTCTGGGAGCCGGTGCAGGAACTGGGTGACCGTGCTCAGACTAGGCTCGACGCTGGTTTCGTCGACCGCGGTCAGCTTCGGCAGACCGGTGCGTGCGGCGAGTTTCTCGTAGCCGTTGAGCGTCGCGAGTTGGCCGGCGAGACCGCTGGTCTCCTGATCCCACGTGGCGAAGAACAGATACAGCCGGGCGGCGTTCCCAGGGCCGAGCTGGATCTTGCCCCCTTGGGCGAGTGGCAGCGTCGCACTGCTGCTTGGCGTTGTTGGCTGCACGCGAGCGTAGGAGATATCCGCATGCACCGCGGGACGTCCCGGTAACAGCGCCGAGGCGCTCTTGGCGAGCAGCTGACCGAGCTGCGGGACCGCCGTGTAGGACATCTGGGTCATGTACAGGCGCGACAACCTCCCCCGCGGGTCGATCACGAACAGCGCCGGGGTGTGGGTGACCTCGCCGCGCTCGACGGCCGCCTCGATCCCGTAGTGCTTCCAGACCTGCTTGAGCTGCGGCAGCGAGCCGGTGAGAAAGTCCCAGGCGTGAAGCATCCCGTGCAGCTCCGAGTATGACCACACGTCCTCGACAGCCGTGGCCGCGGGGTCGGCGTCGACCCCCAATAGCTGGACCTTTGATCCAGCACGACCCAGCATCGCCTTGGCGTCCATCATCGCGGTGGTCGTCAGTGGGCAGACGGTCGTGCATTCGGAGTCGTTGAAGGCGAGGATCACGGTCCGGCCGCGGAACGAGCGCAACGAGACCGGCTGGCCGAACTGGTCAGACAGAGTGAAGTCGGGAGCGACGCCGGAGATCGGTGTCCCCGGATCCAATTCGGGGTTGGCCGCCAGCGCTGCGGCCTGCGAAGGCGCGGGCGTGGTCGGACGTAGGACGATCAGCGCGACGGCGGCGAGCGCGGCGACGACCGCCACCAGCGGCATCCAGAGACGTCCGGTCCATTGCACGCGAAGCGCAGGGCGACGCCAGCCGCTGCGACGAAGCGCCCAGCGGATGCCGAGCACGCCCAGGGCGATCGCGATCAGCGACAACACGATGACCCCAAGAGCGTTGTCCGTGCCCTGCCCGCTGACCGGCGCGGCGCTGCCGGCGCTGCCGGCCCCGCCGCTGCCGGCCCCGGCGCTACCGGCTCCGCTACCCGCCGCCGGGGCGCTGGGCGAGCTCGCCACCGCCGGCAGCTTGATGCCGGCGGCGCGCGCCAGATTCATCACGGCTGCCGAGGTCGCGCTGTAGAGCCCATCACCGCCGGCCCGGATGGGGATCCCGGCGAGCAGCCGGTAGTCCGATCCCGATGAATGTCCGGGCCAGTTGAAGCCGAACCCGTTCGGCATCACGACCACCAGCCGCCCCTTGTAGGCCAGCGACAGCTCGATCCCCAAAAAGCGGGCGTACCCGCGCGGGTTGCGCCACAGGGCCGTTACCGCTCCGAGGTCAGACGGGCCGGCGATGATCGCCACCCGGACCGGGAAGCCCACCCGCGCAGCGGCCTTCAAGACGTCCGCGAGCCGGAGTTGCTGCTGGACCGAGAGGCCGGCATCGGAGCCTGCGAACAGGTCCTGATAGACCAGCACGTCGCTGCCCGGATCACCGTCGGCGCGCGCAGCGGCGGGCAACGCCGTGGCTGCCAGACAGAGCGCCAGTAGCGCGGCGATCGTCGACCGCGCCAAACGAGTCATCCACCCGGACTGCGCGTGCACAGCCGCATTCTTGCGCGTCGAGCCAGCGCGGGTCGCGGACACCGGAGCACGGCGGTCAGCCGGCGCGGGTGATCGGGGGCAGCTCGTAGCTGCCGTCGAACACGGACCCGCGTGGCTCGTACATGCGCAGAATCGGCCTGAAGCCTCCGGGCGGGGTGGGTAGCCAGTTGGCTCGGCGGTCTGGCTCGATCGGCTCGCCCCTCTGCATCACGATCGTCAGTGAGCCGTCATCGGCGGTGTGCAGGCCTGGAGTGCGGTCGCCGATCGAGTAGCGGTCGCTCGGGTTGTCGACGAGAAAGAAGTCGGGCGTCGCGTACATCGTCACGGACCAGAACGCGTCGCATGGTGGCGGCGTCGCGAAGCGCAGCTCGTAGCTGTGCGAGCCGTCGAGGGGCGCGTCTTCTGCGTCGACGTAGTCCATTGCGTACGCGGCCTCGTAGCCGTGATTGCCCCATAGGCCGCCACGTGCGGCGAGCGCGCGCACCAAGTACCGGCCGGGCCCATCGGGGAGCTTCCACGCGTCCTCGTCCAAGGCTCCGAGCTCGAAGAAGTCGAGGTTGTAGTCGAATACGTGGTAGGTCAGCGACCAACCGTTCTGGTGTGGGCTGTCGCCGTGCTTGAGCGCCTGCTCCATCTTCTCGCGCCCCTGCGAGAGGCCCTCGGCGAGCGCGGCGTTCGGTTGCGTGAACGGCGACTCGGTGGCGAACAGCCCCAGGGGCTCGAATCGAGCCTGGTAGTCGCGATCGCGTGGCGCGGGCACAAACGCCTGCATCCAGACTCGCAGCTGCTCGAAGAACAGGAGCCCGTCGGCAACCTCGGAGTCGGGCTCGGGCAGCCCGCTGCCGGCGGCGGTTGGAGTCAACTTCAGCTGCTGCTGGAGCGCGCGCACCGCGGGCAGGTCGGACTGACCGTCAACGGCCCAGCGGCCGACGATCGTCGCGACCGAGGTCGGGAAGCGGATCACGCTGGCCCCTGGCGGAGCCGCGCCGTCCCAATCGGGCGCAACGAGCAGGAAGCTTCCGGCCTCGGTGCCAGTCGCCCGATGGCCGACGTAGGCGAAGTTGTTGGTCCAGGCGTCGACGAACTGCATCACGTAGTAGCGCCCTCCGGCGTCGGGCACGTCGAACATGACCGGGCCGCCGCTGACGTCGACGTTGGCGATCGAATAGACCGTGTCGTTGTTGATCGACACAAACGTGTCCTGTGGACCGGCGAGCGCGGCAGCGTGCGCGAACACGTTGAACGGCGCGGCCGGAACGCTGCCCATCCCCTGCCGCCTGAACCGGTTGACCTGCTGCAGGTCGAACACGAGCGGGAACCCGTAAATGAACGCCTCCGCCGCCAGCGTGGTCAGATCGGCGGACGGGTTGGGAGCGTCGGCGTGCGTCATCGGCGGCCTCCTTGGCGGTTGGTCCAGGCGCCCGGTCCGGGCCCCGCTCGCATCCAATCAGACTCAGTTTGCGAGTAGGAGAGCCCGAGGCGAATAGCCTCCAACGGATGGATCGGGCGGGTGAACTGGCGATCGTCCTCCACACGCATATGCCTTATGTCGAAGGTGGGGGCGAATGGCCCAACGCACAGAACCCTCCAGACGCACCGGACTGGCAGGGGTTTGGAACCTGGCCGTTCGGCGAGGAATGGCTGTGGGAGGCGATCGCGACCAGCTATGTGCCGTTGCTCGGACTGCTCGGTCGCGCGCCGCTGACCCTGTCGCTGACGCCGGTCCTGTGCGACCAGCTCGAGCGGCAGGGCGCGATCGAGCGCTGCATCGCGTTCCTGGAGCAGCTCAGGACCGAGACCCACCGCCGCGACGCGACCCAGCTGCGCGCCGCGGGCCAGCCGCTCCACGCCGCGGAGATCGAGCGCTCGGCCGGTGATTACGCGGCCGCCGCTATGAAGCTGCGCGAGCTCGGGCCCGGTGGGCTGCTGCGCGCGCTCGGTGAGCACGCGAGCTGGACCTCGGCCGCGACCCACGCGGTGCTGCCGCTGCTCGCGACCGATGCCGGCGTGGCGCTCCAGGTCCAGACCGGGGTCGCGTCGCACCGGCGGCGCTTTGGGGAGTACGGCGGTGGCTTCTGGCTGCCCGAGTGCGGCTACGCGCCGTGGCTTGCGCCGCTGCTCGAGGAGGCCGGCGTGCACGCGGCGTGCGTCGAGCTGACGAACCTGTTCGGGCTCGGGGACGCGCGCCATCTGCACCCGATCGCCAGCGATGCCGGACCCGTCCTGTGGCCATGTGACCGCGAGGCGATCGCGCTCGTGTGGGGCCATCGTGGTTACCCGGCGCAGGCCGCGTACCGTGACTACCACGGCTACACGCCCCATCGCCACCGCGCGTGGCGAAACGACGGCGCGCCCTATGACCGTGCCGCAGCGCGTCAGCAGGCGCGGGCCGACGCGCGCGAGTTCGTCGCTCAGGTCCGTGGGCGAGTCCGGTCTGGCGGCGTCTGCGTGTGCGCCCTCGACACCGAACTGCTGGGGCACTGGTGGTTCGAAGGCGTGTGGTGGCTCGAGGCGGTCCTCGACGAGGCCGCGCGCACGGGGCTGAAGCTGACGACGCTCGACGATGCGCTTGAGCGACACGAGCCTGATACGGCGCCGGCGGCGCTGGCGGTCTCCAGTTGGGGCGAGGGGGGAGACCTTCGCACCTGGAGTGGACCGCGGGTGGCCGAGCTCGCCTGGGCGGTACGGACGGCGGAGTTGCGGTTGTTCGCGGTCTCGAGGCCACCCGTGCGGGCGGTGCGGGAGCTCCTGGCGCTGCAGTCGAGCGACTGGGCGTTCCTGGCGATGAGCGGGACCGCTGGCGAGTATCCCCGCCAGCGGGCCGGCGGCCATCTCGAGGCGTTCGAGCTGGCGCTCGCCGGCGACGACCGGCTCGGGCCGTCGCTACGTGGCCTCGCGCCCGACCTCGACTGA
>JBKQJQ010000273.1:0-5190 GCA_052147875.1 Solirubrobacteraceae bacterium
GGCATGTAGCTGACCTGCTCCCGACTGGGCCTGGCCGCCGCCGGCGTGGAGTTTGGACGCTCCCGACGATGCCGATGCGAGGCCGGCTTGAAGCGTCTTCGAGCCCGAGCCGGCCTCACCCAGCCCGCCGATCAACTCGAGCAAGTTCTTCTTGCTCTGATCTGAGATCACCACCGAATGCTTCAACTGCGGACCGAACGTCTTCAGCTGGTTGGACGTCGCGCCGAGCTCACCGGGACCCTCGACGGAATAGACGGTTCCGTTGTCGGCGATCTGACTCTCAAACCGACCGATGCCGGCAAGCAGCGCGGGGGTCGTGACCGGGCGGTTGCGCGCGACGACGATTACGTCGAACGGCGTGGCCCAGCCTGGGCCCATAACCCGCGAAACCTCTTCGAACGCGATCCGTGCTTTCGAGTCAGGGGGCAGCTGGCTGACGTCGGGGGGGCCGGAGTGAAGCGCAAATGCCGGGACCGCCAGCGCCGCCAGCAACGCCGTCGCGACGAATCCGACGTACACGGCACGCCGGGTCACCCAGCCGCCCGCGTCCTCCAACCTTGACCACGCGCGGGCGAACGGGCGCGGGGCCGGGAAACTCCACGCGCTAATCCGATGCCCCAGCAGCACGAGCGCGGCCGGCATCACGACGACCGCGCCGCCGATCGCGAACGCGGCGCACACGAGCATCCCGGTGCCAAGCGACACCAGCAGTGCCGTGGGTCCGATCACGGCGACGATCGCGAGCGCGAGCACAACCGCCGTGCCACCGACGAGCACCGCCTTGCCGGCCGTCTCGAGCTCGCGCAGCGCGGCGCTCGCGACCTCCGCGTGGCTGGCGCCGGGCGAGGGCTCCTCGCGGTGGAAGCGATCGACGATCACCAGCGCGAAGGCCGTACCGAGGGCCAGCCCGGTCATCGTGCCCAGCGCGACGCCGACGGGATCGAGCGTCAACAGATGGCCGAGCAGCGTCACTTCTCCGAAGCCCGACAGCATGCTGATCGCGCCAACCGCGGTCACGATCAGCGCGGCGAGCGGAGCCCGTAGGCCGATCAGCAACAGCACGAACAGGATCCCCACTGCGAGCAGTTCAGTACCTCGGAGGCTCGACACCGACGCGCTGCGCAGCGCACGATCGATCGACGGCTGTCCGGTCACGAATGCTCTGACCGGTGGCCTGACCAGGCTTGAAACCAGGTGCTCGATCTGCGGCTCATCGCTACCGACGACCGCCTTCTCGGACCGGTCGACTGCAACGACGATCATGGCGGCCGTCGGCCGCGGCCGCAGGCCCGCACTCGCGGTGCCGGCGTCCCAGGCCGACAGCACGCGCGTGTCCGGCCGTCGCCGGAGCGCGGTGACCAGCGCCGGCCCGGCGCTGTTGAGCTGCCTCGTCGGTCCCTCGAGCAAGATCGGGACGAGCTGGCTAGGCCCGAACGCGGCGTTTGCCAGTTGCTCGGCCCGGGAGGACTGGGTTCCGGGCACGACCGTGATCGAGGGCGACAGGCTGCCCGACACGCCCAAGCCGATCAGAGTCAATGCCGCTGCGATGGCGAGCCACGCGGCAAGCGCGCTCTTCGGATGCCGGATCGAGAGCTTGCCGAGCCAGATCATCTGCTTGCCCAGGGCTGGCGCATGTGTGTGAGGGGACCTTTGGCGCGCATAGCGTGGGGCGACAAGCTATGCCCGTCACGTCGGGATGCCATCCGCAGTCTGCGGCGAGCCTTGTCCGTAGTCACAGCTCATGCGGACAAACCGTCGAGCGGCCCACTCTCGGCTGTGCCCGGTCCGAGTCGGAGCTGCTCGACGCCCGGGTGACCGTCGAGACGGCCGTAGCTACTACCGATGCGCAGGCCTGTGCCGCGATTGACCATTCAGCGACTCGCACCCGGTGCGCCTGACTAAGTCGTGATCAACCGAAACCAGGAGACGCAATGCCAGGAACGATGGGCCGCATAGTGACTGACATCAAGGCAAAGATCTCGAAGCTGCTGGACCGCGCCGAGGATCCGTCCGAGACGCTGGACTACGCCTACGAAAGTCAGCTCGAGCAACTTCAGAACGTCAAGCGGGGCATCGCTGACGTGGCCACCTCCAAGAAACGGCTACAGCTTCAGGAGACCCAGCTCAACGCGCAGGCCCAGAAGCTCGATGGCCAGGCCCGCGAGGCGATGACTGCGGGTCGAGACGACCTTTCGCGCGCGGCGCTCGAGCGCAAGCAGCTGATCGTAGGCGAGGTCGGCTCGCTAGATCAGCAAATAGCGGAGCTCGCGTCCGAGCAGGAGCGGCTGACAGAGGCCGAGGAGCAGTTGCGGACCAAGATCGAATCGTTCCGCTCCAAGAAGGAAGTAATCAAGGCTCAGTATTCGGCTGCGGAGGCGCAGGTCAGGATCTCTGAGGCCGCGACTGGAGTCGGAGATCAGATGGCCGACGTCGGACTGGCGATGCAGAGGGCGATCGATAAGACCGAGGACATGAAGTCGAGAGCGTCGGCGGTCGAGGAATTGCAGGCCGCTGGAACCTTCGAGGATCTGACATCGCTTGGGCCGCCGCAAGACGATATCGACCGCCAGCTGGACCAGATCGGCGCGAAGAGCACCGTCGACACCGAGTTTGCAAAGCTCAAAGCCGAGCTCGGGAGCGGATCCGGGAGCCAGCCCGCACTCGATGCTGGCCAAGCTGGAGTGCCTGCGCCAGAGCCCGGAGGTCAGGGACAGACCGCGGACACAGCCGACGCAGGAGATAAGTGACAGACCACGGACGTAGCCGACTCCATGGAAGCCGCGCCGTCCTAGTCTGCTCCCCAGCCGAGCACCCAGGCGAGGTCGAGGCTCGAGATCACGCCGGTAGGTTGCCGCAGTTCTGGATCGACGACCAGTAGGTGACCTATGCCGTGGGTGACCATCAGCCGCGCGGCGTCGCGGATCGCGGTTGACGCCTCGACGGTGACCACGGGCTCGCGCGCAAGTGTTGCGGCCGTCTGGTCCGTGCTGCCGGTCCTGCACACCTCGGCAAGATCGAGATCGGAGATCATTCCCCAGACCAGGGACTCGCGGTGACGGTCCTGGTTGATACCCATCACGACGACGCAGTGAACCCGGTGTGTGGCCATCATCCGCGCCACTTGCGATGCCGTCGTGCTGGCTGGGCACGAAATCACTCCAGCATGCATGACATCGCCCACGGTCGCATGCTCTAAAGACGGCGTCGGGTGACTGCCTCGAAATGGCTGGATCGCCAGGCTGCTCATAGACGCTCCTCGCGCGCGTGAAGCTTGTCGGCGCGCTTGCGGGCGACCGTCGGGGAGGGCACCACGAGCACGGCCCGATCGGCAGACTGGATGACTGCGTGCGAGACGCTTCCGACCAGCAGCGATCCGACACCGGTCAAACCCCGCGACCCGAGCACGATCGCGCCCGCATCGATCCGGTCTGCCTCCTCCAGGATCGAGCGCGCGATCGTACCGTCGCGCGCCCGGGTTGAGACCGAAGCATCGAGTCCCGCGTCGCGTGCCAACTTGGCCCCCTGCTCCGCGGATTCGAGTGCGCTATCCCGACTCGCCTGATCGATCGGCTCGTAGTCAGTGACGCCGACGGCGCCAAAACCGGCAGACGTCCGGGCGATCAGCTCGCCGAATGGCTCCCAGACGGTCATGACGACAGCAGGGTCCGCGTTGAACAGGCGACCCGCCTGCGCGATTGCCGCCTTGGCATCCTCTGAGCCGTCGTAGCAAATCAGGACCATTCCGGTCCGGGCATCATAGAAGCGGCGCTCACGCCGGCGCACCTTCTGCTGCGGCGTATGCGTATGCGCTGAGAATGTCAGTTGTCGAGATGACTCCGATCGGCTGGCCGCTGGCGGTATCTCGCACGATCAGGTGTGAGACGCCATGCTCCGCCATCAGCTGCGCCGCGTCTCGCAGCGAGCTGTCGCTTGAGACCGAGAGCGCCTCTGTGCCTGCAATGTCCCTGGCGCAAAACGCATCACCGCATGCTGCGCCTGCGATCACGTCCGTGTCGGAGACGATCTCAGCCGGCCGCCCGGCGTCATTATGGACGACGAGCGCATGCACCTGATGGGTGGACATGATCGCCGCGACCTCCGGCAACGATGCGTCCGAGTTGCAGCCGAAGATGCCGTGGTGCATGCAATCGCTGACACGGACGTTGTTGAGGGCGGGTGCGCCAGAGGTCGGCATGGCGACAGCTTCCCTTGCAAACCTCGTCCTCGCCATCGTGGCAATCCCGGCGTCGCGCGCAGCTAACTACGGAGTCTGTGCGGCCCCGGGGGCCTAGGGTCAGCGGGGAAGCAAAGTAACGATCGACGGTCTGACTGGTCTTGATCTACAAGCGGGCGACATGATCGACACGGGTGATGCCCAGTCGCTGACCGAGCGCCTTCGAGCAGCGCTGTCCCGCCCTGAGTCCTACCCAGATCCTCCCGCCCGGGTGGAGGTTCGCGAGACCCACATCTCATTCGTGTTCCTTGCCGGCGAGCGTGCGTACAAGCTCAAAAAGCCGCTCGTCCTCGAGTTTCTCGACTACGGCAGCGCCGAGCGCCGCCGCGCGATGTGCGCGGAGGAAGTGCGCCTCAACCACCGGCTTGCGCCGGCCATTTACCTGGGCGTGCTGGGCGTCGCGCTCGGCGACGGCGTGGTCGAGTTCACAGCGGCTGACGATCCGCGCGCCGTTGACTTCGTTGTCGAGATGCGTCGCTACGAAGAGAGCCACACGCTCAGGGTGCGGCTGGAGCGAGGTGAGCTAGACAAGGACCAGGTGCGTGCTGTCGGAGACGTGCTGGCCCGCTTTCACGCCCGGGCGCGGCCGGTCGCGGATCGGGGCGCGCCGGTGCTGACCGTCGAGCGTCGTTTCGAGCACGAACTGCACGAGCTGCTGGCGTGTGTCGAAGAGCGAGGAGAGCTCGGGCGGATCCAGGCACTCGAGCGCCTCGCCCATGGCTACATCACCGCCAACGCGCGAACGTTCCAGACGCGTGCAATGAACGGGCACGTGCGCGAGGGCCACGGGGATCTGAGAGCCGAGCATGTGCTCGTCGACGGACAGGTGCAGATCGTCGATTGTGTCGAGTTCGATCCGTCGCTGCGAGAGCTCGACGTGGCCGACGATCTAGCGTTCTTGGTGCTGGATCTCGCCGTGCACGGAGGCGAGCGGTTCGGCGAGGTGCTCGTTCAGG
>JBKQJQ010000274.1:0-9873 GCA_052147875.1 Solirubrobacteraceae bacterium
CGCTGCAGCTGGGTGTTGAGCGACAGCGCGAGGTTGTGGCCGGGGATCGGCGCCATCGTCGAGAGGTTGCGGGTCGGCTGGCCAAACGCGTCGATCTGCACCCGCTCAGATCCGTCGATCCCGCGCAGGTAGCGGTCGTACTCCCCCTCCAGACCCGACTGTCCGATGACCGCATTGGGGTCCACGCCGCGATACGCCTTGTTGCTGCACAGCGGCGCTGAGCTGGGTTTGGCCGAGCCCCAGCATTCCTGGGCGGTGATCCGGCCGACGGTTCCCAGCAGTTGCGCTCCGAGGTCGCCCTGTGGGTAGCTGGGGATATAGATCTGGGACACCTGGACGCCGCGGAACTGCTGCTCGTTCTCGGCCAGGTAGTACTGGACGTACTTGTTGACTTCCTGGATGTCGACGTCGGCGTACGGCAGGATCGCCAGCTGCTGCTTGACCTCACAGGGGATCTTCGCGAGATGGAACAGCCCGCCGGCGGGTGGCGGGCCGGCCACCCTGCACCTGACCTTCTTGGTCGAGATCTTCAGCACGTGCGCCAGGCGCCTGAATACGACCGCCTGTCCGCCGGCGGTGTGAGGCAGGTCAGGCGCTGAGATCTGGACCTCGAGCGCCTTCGTCGAGCCGACCAGCACGCTTCCATCGCTGGCCTTGATCTCGCCACGCGGGGCGGCGATCGCGACGTCGCGGACCCGGTTCACGGTCGCCGCGCGGAGGTACTGGTCGCCGGACAGCACCTGTAGGAACCACAGCCTGAAGAAGAGGATCGCGAACAATGCGAGCGCCACCGTGCCGACGACCGTCACCCGCAGCGCGAGCTGCGGCGTCATCGGCGGCCGGCGATCCTCGGGGAGCTGGATCATCGCGAGCTCCGCGGGATCTGACCGAGCCGCTGTGAGGGCTGCTGCAGCGGGCTCAGGCCACCGGTCGTGTAGGCGCGGCGCCGGCGGCGGCGCGGGTCGTCCGGGAGCGCTGGTAGCACGACCTTGCGCACGATCGCGTACACGGGCAGCGCGATCAACGTGTTGACCAGCACGGTGATGAAGATCTGCTGCAGCAACAGGAGGCTGACGGGCGCGTCGACACCGAGCAGGAACTCGATCAACGACATTCCGATCCCGGCGACCGCGGTCGCGGCGGCGCCCGCCGCGAGCGGCACCAGGCCGTGGGCCGGGTCACGCACCTCCCGCAGGCGCCCCGCCCAGTAGCCGATCGGGATGTAGAGCAGCGAGGTGATCCCAAGTGTCTGGACAAGCACCGTGTCGACCAGCAGCCCGGTGCCGAATCCGAAGATTGCGCCGGGCATCGAGCCAGCCAGCAGTCCGACTGACACTACGACCAGGGGTGTGATGTCGGCGCTGACGCCGAAGATCGAGATCTGCGAGATCGCCGACTCCTGGACGACGACCGCCACCAGCGCCAACGCGACCAGCCGAAACGTCAGCCTGACGTTGCCTCTCATCCGCCCGATACCTGAGCCCGCACGTTGTTGTTGTGGGGGCGGGTCAGGACCTGGACGGTCGACAGGTGGCGGAGGTTCGCCTGCGGCGAGACCGTCACCTGCTGGTTGTTGAGCAGCTGGTTCTGGTTCGCATTCGAGACCGTGCCGATCGGTAGCGCGGCCGGATACAGAGAGGTGAGGGCCGGGTTCGACGGGTCCGTGAACCCAGCCGTCACGACCTGGTCGCCGGACTGGATCGGAGCGTTGCTCGGCAGGTCCTGGAGCAGCAGCCCGTTGGGGTTGCCGACCGCCGGCTCGAGGATCCCCTGGTAGCCGCCGGGCAGGACCTCGGCGACGACGCCAAACGTGTGGTCCGTGATCAGGGTCACAATCGAGACCGTCGAGTCGACGGTCGTGACCTTGCCGACCAGGGCGCCGTCGCCGGTAACCGGGTCGTCGGGCGCCACCCCGTTGTCAGAGCCCACATCGATCGTGACCGTCTGCCACCAGAGCGACGGGTCGCGGGCGATCACTTCGGTCGAAACCGGTTGGTAGCTGTCGATCGAGTTGGACTGGTCGAGCTTGATCTGCGCTTCGAGCTGCCCGGTCAGCGTCGCCTGCTGCTCGTAGTAGTCGAGCTTCGCGGTCAACTTGTTGACCTCGTTCTGCAGGTGGTCGGCGCGAGACTTGGAGTTCAGCGTGTCCGAGAACCAGCCGGCGACGTCCTTCACAGGCGACAGAACCGTGCTGGCCCCCTGCTGGATCGGCGAGATCACCTCGACGATCCCGCGTTGCACGTTGTGCAGCGGGCTGTCAGCCGACTCGCCGAAGTATGCGGTCAGAAGGATCAGGGAAACGCCGACGAGCAGCGCGAGAACCGCGCGCCGTCGCCGAACCTGTTTGTCATGCACGAGCTACGTGTCTCCAAATTTGCTCCCGAATCGCCGCTGGTCGCCGTCTGCTCAGGACTTAGTACCGGCGGCGTCGGCTGCGTGAATTCTTACTCGAACGGTGGATCGCTTCGAACTCCTCGAGCGAACGCCCTGATCCGACCGCGACGCATGTGAGCGGAGATTCCGCAAGGTGCGCGGGCATTTGCGTTTCATGGCGCAGACGCTCTTCGATTCCCTGTAGCAGGGATCCCCCTCCGGCCAGCATGATGCCACGATCCATGATGTCGGACGCCAGCTCTGGCGGCGTGCGGTCGAGCGTCTGCTTGAC
This sequence comes from Solirubrobacteraceae bacterium, assembly GCA_052147875.1. Lineage (GTDB taxonomy): Bacteria > Actinomycetota > Thermoleophilia > Solirubrobacterales > Solirubrobacteraceae > Palsa-465. The sequence continues at coordinate 2,666 of JBKQJQ010000274.1, forward strand.
CGCGTCGATGATCTGCGAAACCGGCTCCTCGAGCGCGCCGCGGATCTCCTCGCTGGTCAGGATCACGGTCTTTGGCAGCCCCGACACCATGTCGCGGCCGCGAATCTCAGCCTGCACCTCTTCCGGCATCGTGTAGGCCGAGCCGATCTCGAGCTTGACCTCCTCCGCCGTCTGCTGGCCGATCAGGAGCTTGTATTCCCGCTTGACGTAGTTGATGATCGCCTCGTCGAGCTCGTCGCCGCCGACGCGGATCGATTGCGAGACAACGATCCCACCGAGCGAGATCACCGCCACCTCGCTCGTGCCGCCGCCGATGTCAACGACCATCGAGCCGGTCGGCTCGCCAACCGGTAGGCCGGCGCCGATCGCGGCCGCCATCGGCTCCTCGATCAGATACGCCTGCCTCGCTCCGGCCGACAGGCACGCCTCCTCGACCGCCCGCTTCTCGACGCCGGTGACGCCGCTTGGGACGCAGACGACGACGCGCGGGTGGGCCCAGCGGTTCTGGTGAACCTTCTGGATGAAGTGGCGCAGCATCTCCTCGGTGACCTCGAAGTCGGCGATCACGCCGTCCTTCAGGGGCCGGATTGCCGAGATCGTGCCCGGCGTCCGACCGAGCATCCGCTTGGCCTCGATCCCGACCGCATGCACCTCGCCGGTCCGCGAGTCGACCGCGACGACGCTCGGTTCCGACAGCACGATCCCCCGCCCACGCACGTAAACGAGCGTGTTCGCGGTCCCGAGGTCAACCGCCATGTCACGGCCACCGAAGCCGGTCAGATACGTGAAGAAGCCCATCGATTTGAGTAGCTGGAAGCGTGGACGAGGCGGCGAAAAGCAGACTTGACCGCACCTGGCTGCCAGCTCCGTCCGCGGGTGAGTGTACCGAACGTCTGTCCGCCGACGCGTCCCGGAAACTCCTTAGCATGCGCGAAAACGGCTGGAAACCCGATTAATGCGAGATTATTTGCAGCGCCGCTGAGATCGGTGCCGAAACGAGCCCGACGAGCGCCTGAAATCAACCTCTGCAGCCGCCAGGCTCAGGCGCCGAACAACCGCGGCGCGAGCTCCACGAGCGCCGCCACCGGCAGCCCGACGACGTTCAGATAGTCACCCTCGATCGCGCTGACCAGCAGCGCGCCGCGGCCCTGAATCGCGTATGCGCCGGCGCGATCGGGCCACTCTTCGGTGTCCAGGTAGCGGTCGATTGCGGCCTCATCCAGCGGCCGCATCGTGACCAGCGTGCTGGGCGCAAGCGTCCGGATACGCCCCGCGTCAATCAGACAAACGCCGCCAATCACGGTGTGCGTGCGACCCGCCAGCGCCGCCAGTGTCTGTCGCGCGTGAGCACGATCGCGCGGCTTGCCGTAGATCTGGCCCCCGAGCGTGACGATCGTGTCGACACCTAGCACGACCGCGTCGTTCGCCGTCGCCGCGACCGCCGACGCCTTGCGGTACGCGTTCTCGACCGCCACCTCATTCGGGGGCCCCTGTTCGAGTTCTTCGACGTCGGCCGACAGCGCCTCGAACGCCAGCCCGAGCCGGGTCAGGATCTCTCGCCGCTGCGGCGAGCGCGAGGCCAGGATCAGGCGCTGGGCGTCCGTCCGGAAGCCCTCAGGCGAGGTCCGGGAAGAACAGCCCCACCTCGCGGGCCGCCGACTCCGGCGAGTCGGACCCGTGGACCATGTTCTGCCCCACCTCGATCGCGTAATCGCCGCGAATCGAGCCGGTGTTGGCCTCAAGCGGGTTGGTGGCGCCGATCACCTGGCGGGCGGCGACGACGGCCTGCCGTCCCTCGAGCACCATCGCGACCAGCGGCCCCGAGGTGATGAACTCGACGAGCTCGTCATAGAAAGGCTTGCCTTCGTGCTCGGCGTAGTGGCGTGCGGCCAACTCGCGGGTCATGGTCATCTGCTGCAGCGCCACGAGCCGGAGCCCCTTGCGCTCGAAGCGAGCGACGATCTCGCCGGTCAGGTTGCGTGCGAAGGCATCGGGCTTGACGAGGATGAGCGTGCGCTCCATTGACAGCTTTCCTCCCTGGGAAGTTGAGGGCGGTTCAGGTCGTCGAGGGCTGCTCGGCGGCAGACTCCGACGTCGCTTCGCGGCGCCGGGTGCGCTGGCGTCGCGGTGTGGGTGCCGGCACCCCAAGCTCGGCCTCGCAGAAGGGGCACACCCTCCAGGTGGGGTCGAGCGGACGCCCACACGACTGGCACGGATCCTTGAGCTTGCGCATGCAGTTCGGGCAGCGCAGGTAGTCCTTCTCGACCTCGTAGTCGCAATGCGGGCACAGGTGGTAGCCCAGCTCGGCGAGCCGCGCCTCGGCCGCCTGCATCTCGAGCTCGCGCTCCCGCACGTCGTCGAGGTACTCGGGCGGCCTGACGATCATGTAGACGATCGTGCCGACGAACGGAAACAGCGATGCGGCCGTCGCGCAGCCAACCAACAGCGGGTCGGCGACGCGCCGTCGGGCGTCGGCATAGGTCCAATAGACGAGCGCCAGCCAGATCACGACCAGGAACAGCACGACCAGCTCGACAGCGAGGTTAAGCGCACTGTTATGGATGCCAAAGATCGCGTAGGGCAGCATCGGGGAGGCCGAGTGTAGTGGGCGCTAGGACGATTCCGCTCTTCTAAGGTACGCCGTCGAGGGCGCGAGTCCTCGCGGTACGCGTGAGGATTGTTACAGGAATGCCCTGCCGAACAGGTAGCCAATCCCGAAGAAGACCAGGATCACGACCGCGACGATCAGCGCCACGAGACCGATCATGGCCAGGAAGCTGGGTTGTTCGCGGTCATCGTTCATAGCGTCGAGGCGCGTGGGCTGTTCGCGGTCGTCGTTCATAGCGTCGAGGCGCGCTCGCCGCGCGACGGCGACAGCAGGTCGGCGATCAGATACAGCGATCCGGCAGCGATCACGACGCCGTCGGGGCCGGCCAGCTCGCGGCCACGGGCGAGCGCCCCGGCCGGGTCAGGGACGATCTCGCTCGACGGGCCCCCGAGCTGGGTGGCGAGCGAATGCAGTGTCGGCGGAGGCAAAGCCCTCGGATTCTGGCTGGCGGTGAAGACGACGGCATCGCAGGCCGGTAGCAGCTCCGACAGCATCCCGGCCGCATCCTTATCGTCGAGAATCGAGACGACCCCGACGACCCGGTCGTGACCGGCGGCGATCTCCGGTAGCGACTCGACCAGTGCTCGCATCCCGTCCGGGTTGTGAGCGCCGTCGACCAGCGTCAGCGGCCTGGTGGCCAGCTGCTGGAGCCGACCCGGGACGTGGACCTCGGCGGCCGCCGCCTGCACCGCCCGCTCGTCGAGCCGGCCGAGGAACGCCTTGGCGGCGGCACGGGCGAGCGCGAAGTTGCGGCGCTGGAATAGACCGCGGGCTGCGACGGCCGCGCCCGGTTCGATGCCCCCGTGCACAATCGTCGCTTGCCGCTGCGCCGCAACCCGCTCAGCGACAGCCTCGACCTCTGGCGCCAGTCCGGCGCCAAGCACCAGCGTCGCCCCGTCCTGGACGACGTCGAGCTTCTCACCCGCGATGTCGGTCAGCGTCGGGCCCAGCCAGCGCGTGTGCTCGAGGCCGACGCTGGTCAGCACCTGGACCTTGGACGGGATCACGTTGGTCGCGTCGTAGCGCCCGCCGAGTCCCGCCTCGATCACCGCGACCTGGACCTCGCGGCGCGCAAGCTCCGAGTAGGCCGCGGCTGTCAGCGCCTCAAACTGCGTAACGGGGTCCTCACCGCCGCCCGCGCGGTCGACGAGCTCGGCCGCCCGGGCCGCCCGGGTCACGGCCGCCGCGAACGCAGCCGGGTCGAGGTCGCGGTCGCCGATCCGGATCCGCTCTCCGAACGAGACCAGGTGCGGCGACAGGTAGGCGCCAGTCCGCAGACCATGGTGGGCGAGAATCGAGGCGATCATCCGGACCGTCGAGGACTTGCCGTTCGTGCCGACAACGTGGATCGACTGGAACTGGCGCTCTGGGTGACCAAGCGCGGTCATCAGCCTCCACATCCGCTCGAGGCCGAAATGCATCCCGAACAGCTCGAGTGAGAGCAGATAGCGCTCAGCCTCTGTCTCGTTCACTGCCGCTCCCCGCGCGCGCCGCGAGTGATCGTCAAAGCGCCTCCAGCTCCGCCCGCAGCCGTTCGAGCTTTTCGCGCTCGGCCTGCACCACGTGCGACGGCGCCTTGACGACGAAGTCCTCGTTGGCCAGCTTGCCCTGCGCGCGCTCGATCTCCTGGGTCAGCTTCACGCGGCGCTCGGCGAGCTTGCGGTGCGCGCCGTCGACGTCAACCTCACCGCCTGCGAGCACCTCAACCGTCCCCCCCGGGACCGGAACGCTGGCGACCGTCGAGCCGCCATCGGCCCCGTTGGTGAGCGACATCCGGGCGAGCCGGGCGACGTGCTCCGCGGTCTGCTCGTAGCCGGTCGCGTCGAGCCTCGCCGGGACGAGCGCCGCCGCCTTCACGCCCGCCACGTCCCTCCACGCCCGCAGCGCCTGGACCGCCTCGATCACCCGGCCGATCTGCGCCTCAGCGCGCTCGTCGACCGGCGCCGGCTGGGTGCCGACGCGCGCCGCCAGCAGGCCGTCGGTCCCCGGGATGTGCGAGTAGATCTCCTCGGTCTCGAATGGGATCAGCGGGTGCGCGAACGCGACCGTCTCGGTCAGCACGTAAAGCAGGTTGGAGGCGAGCTCCGGCTCGCCCGCGCGCAGCCGCGGCTTGACGAGCTCGAGATACCAATCGCAAAGCTCGCCGTAGACGAAGTCGTACAGCGCCAGCGCGGCGTGCGAGAAGTCGTAGCGCTCGATCCGCTCAAAGACCTCGGTCCGCGTGCGCTGCAGCCGCGACAGGATCCACCGATCCTCGGCCGTCGTCGGTACGCCGGCGGCGCGCGCGTCCGGCCCGACTCCGAGCAGGATCAGCCGCGCCGCGTTCCACAGCTTGTTGGTCAGCTGCTGCCCCTGGGCGAGCTTGTCCTCGTTGAAGCGGACGTCCTGGCCCGAGCCCATCGCGAGCAGGCCCCAGCGGAGCGCGTCGGCGCCGTACGGCGGGAAGTCTCCTCCGTTTGTGAACACCGGCGGCCGCGGGCCACCCTCGATCAGGTCGAGTGGATCGATCCCGGTCCCGAGCGACTTCGACATCCGCCGCCCATCGGGCGCCTGGATGATCGCGTGGACGTAGACGTCGGAGAACGGCACCTCGCCGGTGAACTCGATGCCCATCATGATCATCCGGGCGACCCACAGAAAGACGATGTCGCGGGCGGTGACGAGCACGTCGGTCGGGTAGAAGGCCCGCAGCTCCGGCGTGTCGTCTGGCCAGCCGAGCGTTGCGAACGGCCACAGCGCGCTTGAGAACCACGTATCGAGCACGTCCGGGTCGCGCTCCCACCCCTCCCCCGCCGGCGCATCGGTCCCGACGTAGGTCTGATCGCCGCGGTACCAGACGGGCAGCCGGTGTCCCCACCACAGCTGGCGCGAGATGCACCATGGGCGGATGTTCTCCATCCAATCCAGGTAGACGCGCTCGTGGTTGGGCGGGTGGAACTTGATCCGACCGCTGGTCACGACCTCGATCGCGGGCCGCGCCAGCTCGTCCATCGCCATGAACCACTGCAGCGAGATCAGCGGCTCGATCCGCTCGCCGGAGCGCTGCGAGAACGGGACATCGTGGACGTAGGGCTCGGTCCGCGCGATCAAGCCCTGCTCCCGGAGCTCGGCGACGACCGCCCTCTGCGCTTCGGCGACCGTGAGCCCGGCAAACCGCTCGGGCGCCTCGGTCGTGATCCGACCGTCCTCGCCGACCACCTGCGGCTGGGCGAGACCGTGGCGGCGCCCGATCTCGAAGTCGTTGGGGTCATGCGCCGGCGTGATCTTCAGCGCACCGGTCCCGAACTCGGGCTTGACGTAGTCGTCGGCGATGATCTTCAGTCGGCGCCCGACGAGCGGCAGGATCGCCGTCTCGCCGATCAGGCGCCGGTAGCGGTCGTCGTCGGGATGGACCGCGATCGCCGAGTCAGCGAGCATTGTCTCCGGCCTGACGGTCGCGATCGTGATCGCGCCGGAGCCGGACGCGAGCGGGTAGTCGATGTAGTAGAGCGTGTCCTCGCGCTCGACCTGCTCGACCTCGAGGTCTGAGATCGCGGAGCCGGTCCCGGGGTCCCAGTTGACCATGTAGCGGTCGCGGTAGATGTAGCCCTTCTCGTACAGCGCGACGAACACCTTCACGACGGCCTCTACGTAGGCCTCGTCGAGCGTGAACCGCTCCTCGGCGTAGTCGCACGAGGCCCCGAGCCGCTTGAGCTGCTCGATGATCGTGCCGCCGTGCTCCTGCCGCCACTCCCAGACGCGCTGCTCGAAGCGCTCGCGCCCCAGCTCGACGCGGCTGCTGCCCTCCTGCTCGACCTGGCGCTCGACCTGCATCTGAGTGGCGATCCCGGCGTGGTCGGTCCCGAGGATCCACTTGCTGCGCTGGCCGCGCAGCCGGTGATACCGGATCAGCGTGTCCATGATCGTGTCCTGGAACGCGTGCCCCATGTGCAGCACGCCGGTCACGTTCGGCGGCGGGATCGCGATCGAGTAGTTGTCGGCCGCCGTCCCTTCCGCCGGCGGATGGAACAGCCCGGACTCGAGCCACTTTCTGGCGATTCGCGGCTCGACGTCTGCGGGGTCGTAGCGGGTGGTCTTCTCGAGCTCGCTCATCGGCCGCCTCAGTCTAGGTCAGGGCCGCCGCGCGACGAAAGCCAGACAGGTTGGGTGAGGCAGCTGGGCGCGGTCACGGAAACGTGTCCGTCGAGGGCAGCCAATTGCGAGGGCCGGAGCGGGGCCGCGGCACCGCGCTTGCTCGGTTTCGTTGGCGCGACGGACCCCGCGGCGCGCATCTGGCAAGCGCGGGTCGCGAGCCCCGCGCAGGCTCCAACCGCGAACTAAGCCGCGGCCTCGTCCTCGTCGGACACGGCAACCGTCACCAGCGTCGGCGACGTGTTCTTCTCGATCGTTTCGCGCGTGACGACGCACTTCTGTACGTCCCGGCGCGAGGGAAGCTCGAACTGGACTTCCAACAGGACCTCTTCGATGATCGACCGCAGCCCGCGGGCGCCGGTCTCGCGCTCGAGCGCCTTGTCCGCGATCGACGACAGCGCCTCGTCGGCGAACACGAGCTCGATCCCATCGAACTGGAAGAAGCGCTGGAACTGCTTGACGAGCGCGT
>JBKQJQ010000275.1:0-7591 GCA_052147875.1 Solirubrobacteraceae bacterium
GCGGCCGTCGGGCGTGCTCGGCCAGTGCGTTCTGTAGTGCGGCGATCGCGGGCGCGACCTCTCCGCGAGCCCCGAGCAAGAGTCCTCGGCACCGCTCGGCGATCGCGATCGCATTCGGATTCTCGGGGTCTCGTGCTCGCCGGAGCAGATCGTCGAGCACCGGCTGCGCCTCGTCGAGCCGGTCGAGCGCGACCAACGCCTCGATGTCGACCGACCACAGCCCCAGAGACAGCGACCCGATGAACCCGAAGCCGCTCGAGATAAACGACTCCCTAAATGGGCGCAAACGATCGTGTGCGGCCGTCGGCTGACCTGTCCAGAGCTCAAGGCGGGCGAGCAGCGTGAGCGGGAGCACTGCGTAGTTCGGGTTGCCAAAGCGCTCGGCCAGCTCCAGAACCGGGACAGCGAGCGCGCGAGCGGCTTCGAGTTCGCCCCGACCGGCTCCGAACAGCGCCTCCAAGTACATGTGCAGCAGGTCGAGAGCGTCGTTCCCCTGGTCGCGAACGAGTTCCGCGGACGCGATTCGATGGCGCTCGGCCGCTTCGGGGTCGCCGTCGTACCACTCGAGAAATGCGAGATCCATCGCAAACCAGCTCGCGTCGAACAGCTCGCCCCCTTCCTCCGCGACACGGATGACCCCCTGGATCGCCGGGCGGGCTTGCGCGTAGTCATCCGACATCAACAAAAGATGCGCGAGACCTCGGGATGGCCGGTAACCCGTATGCAACTGAACGGAGTCCTCGAACTCGATGCCTCTCCGCACCGCTTCGAGGTCAACTGCTCCGCCGCACATGAACAACGAGTCAGTAATGAAATATGCGGTCATGACCGCGAGAAACTCAGCGTCGTTCGTGCGCTCCGCGGATTCGACAGCCGCTCGCGCGGCGACGACCGCCGCCATGAATTCTGCGCGCAGGCCCAAGGTGCTTGCGAGCTCCAGTTCGATCTCCGCACGCAGCCGATGATGATCGCCGGCATCGCCAAGCGCCTCCTCCAGCAGCGCTTGGCTCGCGGCGAGGTCGTCGGTGCGAACGATTGCCAGCTGAAGCAGCGCGCGGGCACGGGTCGGGCCGTGCGGGAGGTCTGGCAGAACCTCCTCGAGCAGCTCGTGCGCGCGGATCGCATCACCACCGGCGAAATGCAGCTCGGCCGCTGCGATCAGCCGAGACCGACGGGCGTCCTCAGCAGTAAGCGGTGTCAGCCGTGACGCCTGTTCGAGCAGTTCGGCACCGGCGTCCGGCGCGCCCCGCCGAGCGGCAACCTGTGCGGCCAGCTCGATCCGCACCGCGATCTCGCCGTCGGGCGCCTCGGCGCCGCGCGCAAGGTGATAGGCGCGCTCTGACTCGTCCTCGAGCGCGTCGGCCAGAAGCCGGTGGAGCTCGCGTCTGCGCGCAGGATCAGCGCCGGAGTAGTGCGTGGCAGCGAGCAGCGGATGAGTGAAGCGCACGCGGTCGCCGTCAAGCTCGATCACTCCCGTCCTCGCGGCGCTGTCCAGATCGCCGAGCACAAAGTCGGGCAGCACAGACTGAACAAGCGCCAACCTCGGACGCGAAACGGCGGCCGCAACAAGCAACGGGTCTGTTGCCCGGGCATCGACCTGTTCGAGCCGACGTGCCATCGCTTCTGTGAGTGAGCTGGGAAGGGGAAGCTCGGCAGGGCCGACATCCCTGCCGCGTGTCCTCACCAGCTCGGCGGCGATCGCCAGCGCATACAGCGGGTTCCCGCCCGACACCTCGCAGATACGTCGCAGCTGCGGGCGGGCGATCGGGCGTCCCATCCGTGCCACGACCAGCCGTTGGAGCTCCCCGTCGTCGAGCGGTGCTAGGACGAGCGCGTCCGCGTCGTTTCCGCCGAAGTGCTGGGCTAGCTCGGGCCAGAGCGTGCTGCCGCCATCGGGCCGCAGTGCGAGCAGGACACCAACCCGCTCAGTGCGAACCCGGGTCAACGCGAACGCCAGGACCCGCGCGGACGGGCGGTCGAGCCATTGCTCGTCGTCGATCGCCACCAGCAGCGGCTCGCTGGCCGCGAGCCCTCGCACAACTCCCAGGACAGCGCGCGGCAGCGCCTGAGGTTCGGCCTCAGGTTCGGCCTCCCCCTCGAACAGTGCTGCCGACAGCGCTTTCTGCTGGGGCGCGGGAAGCGCCGCCGGAACATCGGCGGGTAGCTCTGAGAAGAGGTCTCCCAAAGCCGCGAACGCAAGCCCCTGATCCGGCTCCGACGGTGCCGTCGCGATCACGTGCAGTCCGCGCCCGCGGGCAAGCGCGACCGCACCGCGCCACAGCGTCGACTTACCGATCCCGGCCGCGCCCTCCAACGCTACGACGGTAGGCCAGGCGCCCGGATCACCGATCAGCTGCTCAAGCCGCCGGCGCTCGGAGTCCCGTCCACGAACCTCCATGGCCCCAAAGTTCACCATATCAATGGACAACGCCGGTGTGGCTTCCCAGATGAGTCCAACCCACGGCTGCGGTATTCAAATGTGTGGGTTCCCCGATTTACACAAAACCGCGAGCGCCATAACGTGGAGGCATCAATGAAGGACACCCTGGCCGACGCCGACCAAGCGACAGCCATGGACTACACCAACTACTGGCCGCCTGCGGGCGGGCCTGCTCAGGAGGTTGTTCTGATGCGACTACCTCACGGCGTCGCGACGCTCGATGCTGTCGCGACCCCTCTGCACGAGGCGGTCGTGATCGAATTTCCTCGACGCAAGATCGAGCCCGCGGTTGTAATGAAGCGGGCCACCGCAGCGACTGCCGGCCCGCGCGCGATCATCGTCGATGGCTATCTGTGCTCGTCGACGCAGAGCTACTGGTGCACGACGCCAGCGTCGATCGATCGCCGCCACATCGAGCGCTTGGCCGCCGGCCGCGGCTGGCGGATCGGCCGCATTTTCGAGCAGAGCACGCCCGAGCGTCCTACAACCGCCAGAACACTCCTCGATCAGGCGCTCGAGAGAGTCGAGTCGCGCGAGAGCGACGGCCTCGTCGTCGCGCGCCTCAAGCACCTCGGGCAGCCGCTTGGAAAGGCTGCCGCCGCGCTCGAGCGAATCTCCGCCGCAGGTGGCAAATTCGTCAGCGTCTGCGACGGCGTTGACCTTGACACCGCGGCCGGGCGATTGGTGCTGCGGGTCTTGCTCGGAGAGCTTCGACAATGAGCACGGCGGCATCTCGCTCAGTGCTTTCGGTGCTCAGCTCGGCGCCGATGGCGGCTGGTCGCCATCGCTCGCGTCCGCTTTTGCAGCCATTGACGCCACGAGTTGCGAGCGCGACTTGACGCCAAGCTCCCGGTAGACCTTTGTCAGGTGGGATTCCACGCTGCGCAGGCTCATGTACAGCGTGCTGGCGATCTCGCGATTGCTCATCCCCGCCGCCACAAGCTCCGCCACACGCTCCTGGGCCGGGGTCAGGCCGTCGCTCACTACCGCGCGCCGAAGCCCGATCCGCCCGAGCTCGTCGCGCCCCCGCGCGACCCACATCGCGGCGCCCAGCGGCTCGAAGATCGCCAGGGCCCGCTCGAGGCTCTGCTTGGCGGCGCTCTTCTGCTTGGCGCGCCGCTGCAGCGTCCCGAGCTCGAGCAGCGTCCGCGCCAACTCGGGCTCGAGGCGGCGCTGCTCGTGCGCGGCGAGCGCGGCTTCCATCGCCTCGATCCCTGCCGCGACATCGCCGTGTGCCGCTAAAAGTAAGCCTCGGCATCGTTCGGCGACCGCAACCGCGTTTGGGTTCCCCGACCGGCGTGCGCGGGCGAGCAGGTCGTCGAGCACGGGTTGCGCGTCATCGAGCCGGTCAAGCGCGATCAGCGCCTCGATGTCGATCGACCACAGGCCAAGAGTGAGCGAGCCGAGGAACCCCAGCCCGTTCTCGAGCCTCGGTAGTCGTACGCGGTGGAGCCGATCATGGGCCGCTGCCGGCTCTCCGAGCCAGAGCTCGGCCGAGGCCAACAGTGGTTCGCCCATTGCCGCGATCAGAACATCGCCAATTCGATCTGAGATGCCGACCGCGCTGGCGGCGTGTGCTCTTCCGGCGGCGAGTTCGCCTCGGCCGAGCGCGAACGCCGCGTGCGCCCACTCAAGCCACGCCTCGAGGTTGTCCATTCCTTGATCGCGCAGAACGCGATCGGCTATCAACCGGTGTGACTCGGCCTCGTCCCGGTTACCTGCAAACCACTCGAGCATCATCAGATGAAATCGGACGATGCCGACACCGGCCTCCTCGCCGCAATCGTCACTCCCTTGTGCCGCCCGCTCGAGCCACGGTCTGGCTGCGTCGAAATCGTCGTAGTGGAACAACCCCCTGCCGAGGGCGAACGAGGGTGAGTCGGAAACGCCGGTGGATTCCATCAAGTCCTCGATCGCCGCGTATTCCTCCAACACGCGGCGGTCGACCCCGCGACCATTCATCATCCCTTCTAGTCCGGCCTGTTCCGTTCGCATGATTGCGAGCCAGACACGATCGCCAGCGCGCTCGGCATACTCGACTGCGGCCTTTGTATGAGGCAGCCCGGCCGCATAGCTTCCTCGGTTGGCCAGCCAACCGGACAACCAGCACTCGATCTGCGAGCGCACGCGAGGGTGGTCGCCCGCGTCGTCGAGTGCCTCCTGGAGGAGCGCGAGGCCGAACTCGTAGTCGTCTGTACGGACCTGCGCCAGCGCCGCCAGCGCGCGCGCGCGGAAGGGACCATGGGGCAGCTCTGGCACGAGCGCCTCGAGTAACTTTCGCGCGCGCCTGACGTCACCACCGATCGTGTGCTGTTCGGCGGCCGCAAGCACCCGCGACCGTTGCGCCTCGACCGCGTCGATCGGGGTCAGGCGAGCGGCGTCCTCGAGCAACGCCGCCGCCGCCAGTGGTGCGCCACGGCGCGCGGCTGAGCGCGCCGCGTGCTCGATCGTGAGGGCGAGAACGCGGTCGGGCGACTCGGCGCCGTGCGCCAGGTGGTAGGCGGATTCGACCTCGTCAGAAACCGCCTCGGCGAGCCGCAGGTGAGCCTCGCGGCAGCGGCCTGGCCCGGCGCGCGCGTAATGCGTTGATGCGAGCAGCGGGTGCGAAAACATCACCCGGTTGCCCGAAATTTCGATCAGTCCCTCTCGTACGCCCCTGTCGAGATCCGCGAGCGTGAAATCGGGAATCACAGCCTGCAGGAGCCCGAGTGTGGGCTGTGAGGCCACTGCCACCGCGAGCATCACATCGTCGGTGCGCCCGTCGACCCCATCTAGACGCCGCGCCAGCGCGTCGGTGAGCGAATCAGGGACCGGCAGGTCACGCTCGTCGATCCCGGCCGCGAGCCCGACCCGGAGTTCGCGTGCGATCGTCAGCGCGAACAGGGGATTGCCGCCGGACGCGGTGTACACCCTTCGCATCAACTGTCGCGAGAGGGAGCGCCCGAGCCGCTCGCTCACGAGCTGGTCAATCGCCTGGAAGCTCAACGGCTCGACGACCATGCTCTCGAGTCCTTCGCCGGCGAAGCCGCGGCTGAGCACCGGCCATAGCTCTCCGGCGCCCCCCGACCGGCGTGCGAGCAGTACGCCGATCCGCTCATTGCGCAGGCGGCAAAGCGCGAACGCCAGCGCACCTGCCGAAGCTGGATCGAGCCACTGCTCATCGTCGATCGCGGCCAGCAGCGGTCCGCGCGTGGCCGCGCGCTGCAAGAGGGTCAGGATCGCGCGCGAGAGCGCTCGAGGGTCAACGGGCGCGTCCGATGCGTCATCGAGCAGCAGCGCACCGGCCAGCGCCCGACGCTGCGGACCCGGAAGGTCGCCGTTGACCTCCTCCACTAGGTCAGCGAACAAATCACCCAAACCCGAGAAAGCCAACCGCGTGTCTGGTTCTGACGGCGCGCTCCAGATGACGGCAAACCCCCGCCGTCGAGCGGCCGCGACAGCCTCCCGCCACACGGTCGTCTTGCCCACCCCAGGCGCGCCCTCAAGCGCCAACCCCGTCGGACCTGACCCGACCCGGTCGAGCGCCTGGTCCACCCGCGCCAACTCCGCATCCCGTCCAATCAACAACCCGATCCCGATCCCCGGCCGCACGCCAAGCCCGAGCAGACTCCAAACCAGCGTCACTCTAGTCCAGCGCCCGCCAAACGCAAGCCGCACGCTGGCGGATCACAAACGTGCGGGTTCCCCGATTTACACGGTGCGGGTCCAGACGTACCGTAAGACCATCAACTGAACCGCGCGCCCGGCCACCAGTCGCATAAGCCAATAGCCGGCCGGGCCCCGCTCTCGCCCCTCAGGGGGCGAACACCCAGGAGGTCTTACCCATGTTTGTTCGCAAGAGCGTTCCAATGCTGGCTGCCGCCGTGACCCTGCTCGGTAGCAGTGCGCCGGCGTACGCGTTTGAAAGTCAGGCTCCGGTCGGCGGGAGCCTCCCGCCCGCGCCGGTCGTCAATCCTCCAGCCGGGTCGTCTGACCTGGCGCTCGAGCTCGCGGCCGGCGGGGTCCTGATCGCCGGTGGCGGACTAGCGGCCGTTCAGCTCCGCCGCAGGTCAACTCGCACTGTCGACAACGCACGCGTCGCGAGCGGCTCATAGCCAAAGCCAGCGGCGAGCGAGCTAAACCGATGTACAGAAAGCTCGACATCGACTCGCTGCTACGCCCAGAGCTCAATCCCGAGCCGCGCGGCCAGAAACCGACACAAGACCGTGACCGCCCCTTCGACGCTCCCGAGCCGCGGTCACCAGGGGATACCAAGCGCCATTGGGTAGGGGTGAGGAGGCCGTTCAGTCTGTCCCGGATCCGCTCTCGGGAAAGACGCCCTCACCCCCCGCCCGCGCGCTGAACTGAGCGATCAACAACTCCGCCGGCCTGGCCGGCGGACGAGAAGAGAAGATGGTTGTCCGGGGTGCGCCCGCCGGCGGCAGCCCGCTCCATGGTGGTGCTGACAGTCAATGCGCCCCGGCAGCCGAACCTCAGAACTAGTTCGTTTGCAGCTATTCCCCATGCCCCCGGCAGGATTCGAACCTGCGGCCATCGGCTTAGAAGTCATCTATTTGCAGGGATTTTGTCGTAGATACGGGCGGTTCAGTCTAATTAGAGCGGGTTATTTCCGGTCAGAAAATGCTGAGTTCGGGGCATGGTTCCTGACACGTTTTGGAGCGAGGGTGAGGCCGCACGGTCGCGCTCTCGGCTCAGGGGTGTCCGGTGACGTCGCAAGCCCGGCCACACATCCCACGCTGGTTTGTTTCGAGGCACCAGCACTCAGCTGCCGACGCAAATGATCCCTAGTCACCATTGCAGTCGCGCGTGCGTCCCGACTGAGCCGCATACGCCACAGCCATCACCGGGCGCAGGCGCGCAATCCGCGCCGAGCACGTGCACGGCGCCTAACGACGAGATCCCTGCGGCGGGAGGAAAGGGGTCAATTCCCAACCGGCCTTGATAACGCAGTTGCCCAACGATCAGGGCACGCTTAGAAAACGTTTCACTCCGTCTAGCAGCCTGTTCGGCGACGATGATCGTCCACCGCTCCCGTCGCGGGCTCCGCTGGTGGGCGCTGCTCGCACTTGTCGCGGTCGTCGCGATCGGCTACAAGCTGCACGCCTCAAGCGGGCCGCAGACGATCGACCCATCCGCGTTCAGCTCGGGCGC
>JBKQJQ010000276.1:0-2526 GCA_052147875.1 Solirubrobacteraceae bacterium
CGCTCCCGGGCGGGCACCGCCTCCAGCGGGCAGGAGGTTCTGACACGTCGAGTTGGCCGCCAGGAACGCCGGCGATTGCTGGTTGATCCCGGGGATGTCGCCGATGCTGACGCTGGTGTGGTAGCCGGAGACGTTTACCTGGAAGCCGCCGCCAACGTTTGGATCGGGGAAGTGGGACACTCGGTGGGCACGCATGCAACGCGAGTAAGCGAGCCCTGGCGGCAGGGCTAGGGAGTTGTTGCTCGACGATGCCATGGTGTGCTTGCTCGAGGACCCGCAGCCGGCGATCGCCAGCACGCCGCACACGACGACAACAGCAATCGGCAGGCGATGACGAGCCAGGTGAACCAGCATCACCATCGCGGCGATCGTATCTGGCACCTGGAACAACGCGGATATGCCGGGCGCCCGAGCCGGGCGCCGTCGCAGCGGACGAATCGGCGAAGCGAACAGTGCTGCTCGTCGACCCATCCGGCACCCTGATCGGTAACCGACGAGGTCGCTCCGCTTTTGGGCGGCGGGCGACATCTTGAGAGGCATGCAAGCTGCCGGGCGCTCACTGACTGCGGTCAAGCTCGTCAATCGTCGAGACGTTCCGCATCGTCGGCTGCGATCGCGCCGACGGGATCAGGGAGCGCCGGCGGCTGCCGCGCGTCTAGGGGCACACACCGAGTTCTGCCTGCACTGACGCCGGTAGCGCGTCCACTGGGCAGAGGTAGCCGATCGCCTTGAGGACCGTTCGCCACGCGCCCGAGACGTAATGGAAGATCGCCGTCGGGTATCCCGTAAAGCCCCCGCAGGGGCTCAGGTGATTGAAGTCAGCCCTGGCGTAGGCGCGGTCGGAAGCAAGGATCGTGACGGTCAAGCACCGCAGTGGATAACCGTACGCCGCTGCAACTCCCAGCGGTGCGTTTTCACGCACCAGAGCATTCATGGGCTGGCGTCCGGCGCCTCCGTCGGGCAGCAACCCACCGGCGGCTGCCCCGAGGATCACGAGCAAGAGGGCAACGGCAACAATCGCACGCCAATCGGTGATCTGCTTGAGACCCGCGACGTGCTCCCGAAGCGTACGAGCATCGGGATCGCGGAGCACCGTTATCTCAACGAGGACTATCTGCGGACGGTTCGAAGCCTCGTCCGGGTGATCGGGGTCTTCGTGCGCCCTCATTGACCGCAGTATCACTCTGACCGGCCATTTCGCAAGCGCCCTGTTGCCCAGTCCAGACGCCCGAGTGCGGGGCTTCAGATCTCGGAACGGGGAGTCCGTTCGCGTGGCGAGCAGGCGGAGTCGATCAGAGCGGCACGCGCGGTCGAACGGCCACCGTGATGTCGGTCACACCACGATGGCTGCCGCGACTTCGGCTGCTGAACGTGACTCTGCCTCCGGCGATCCGCGGCCGGTCAAGGGCGATCGATGGCCGTCAGATCCCGAAGCGACCTATCGCATCCCCGATCCTGCGTGCCTCGGTTACGACGTCCCGGCCTGCCTCCTCCACCGCCCGGACGGACCGCTTGACTGCGGGGCGAAATAAGTGCACGACCAATGCCAGCGTGATCAGCGCGGCTGCCGGGGTCACGTCCCGAGACGGATGTCCAGCAATGGTGTCGAGCGTCTCCTTTGCCGCGGCAGCCCCGATGATGGTGTCGCCGACGGCCGTCGGGCTAGACCGGACCTTGCGCACTTGTGTACGTGGTGCGGCGCCAGCGCGTCGGATCGCAGACCCGAACGCAGCGATCACGATCAGCGTCACAAGGTTCGAGTCAGCCCTGGAGATTCCGTACACCGCGGTCGTGATGCGCTGGCGCAACTCGTTCAGCAGGCTCGACACGATGATCGCGTCGCCCCACAGCCGCCGGGGACGGCTGAGATGTTCCAGACGGACTGGTGGTGTGGATTGGGTAGCTGGCGTCCCGAACGCTCGATCGGTCAGGCTTGGGCTCAAATCGACAGTATGGCGTCCGCAGTCGCTCTGGGCTACTGTCAGCGCTCGCTCCGAGCCTCGCTCCATCCCGCGTCTCGTGCATGCCCCACACACGTTCAATGTCATCGCTGATCCGGATGCTTTGTGTCGGGCGCTTGTTGCTCTGAATGCCGCTCCCGTCAACCGATCCGGGTGATGCCGCGGTGGCGTCGGGCCGTAGCGTGTTCTGCATGAGGCCTCTCCGGGGTATCGGCGACGGTTCGCGAAGCTGGCGGATCGCGGTCTGCGGCCTGGCCGCGGGCGCCGTCCTTGCCGTGGGCGGCTGCGGAGGCTCGAGTAAGCCCGCCTACTGCACCGCGCGTTCGAATCTCGAGTCGTCGATCCAGGGCGTCAGCAACCTCAGTGTCTCGAGCGGCATCAGCGGCCTGCAGAGCCAGTTCGAGAAGATCGAGACGGCCGCCGCGACGCTCGTCGTCGAGGCCAAGAGCGACTTCCCTTCGCAGACCGGCACGATCGAGTCCTCGGCGGCCGCGCTCGACTCGGCCGTCAAGGCGGTCACGTCGAACCCGTCCGCGGGCAGCATCTCGGGCGTCATCACCGCGGC
>JBKQJQ010000277.1:0-24310 GCA_052147875.1 Solirubrobacteraceae bacterium
GGAGGCGCTCTATGAGGAGTTCGCCCACCACGGGCTGCTCGAGCGACTCGACCGCTGGCCGAACCTGCGGCTGGAACGGATCCCCTCACGCGATCAGATGTTCCGGGCCCAGTGGCTCCAGCGGCACGTGCACGAGCGCGTGGACGACGCGCTCGAACGCCTGCTCGCGCGGCTCCCAGCGGGCGCCGTGTCGCTGCTTCGCTGAGCGCCCGAGGCGTGTATCCGCGGCGCGGTCGGCCTCAGCCGGCGTTCGCTGCGCTGCGACAACAGCCGACGCCCGGGTCGGGTCAGCGGCTGGGAACGGTCGGCGCAGGGAGCTGCTCGAGCTCGAGCTCAACGGAGCGATCGAGGACAGCACGACGAAGGTGCTGGCCCGATTTGCAGAGGCGGCTGAGCCCCAGATCACCACCCCTGCTCGCTTGCGGTGCTTGGAGTGAAACCAGCGCAGCTCAGCCGGTGTCGTCGACGAGCGGCCCAGCCTGCCCTGCCTATAAAGATTCCGACCTTTGGTATAAGAGGCCGATGCCCGCCTTGGAGGATGTTGTGTTCGACAGTTTCTTCCGCGGGCCACCTACCTCTGCGAACGGCGGTTATGCGGCAGGTGTGACTGCACGCATGCTTGGCGAACCGGCGAGGGTCCGTCTCCCAAAGCCGCCGCCGGTCGGTCGCCCGCTCACGGCCCGGCGTGTCGAGTCTAGTGTGAAGATCTTCGATGGAGACGACGTTGTGCTTGTTGCTAAGCCGCGCGGTCAGCTTGATGTCCGGGTGCCCCACATCGACGTGGCCGCGGCACGCGCAGCGGTGGCGATTCCTGAGATCGTCGCTAAACATGCCGCACCGACCTGTGTGGTGTGCGGTCCGGGACGCGCCGACGGGCTGCGAATCTTCCCGGGATCGATCGGTCCGGGTCTGGTGGCGACCTCGTGGCGGGTACCTTCGATCGAATGCCAAGAGGGTGGGGAGGTGTCTTCACCGATCTTGTGGGCAGCGCTGGACTGTCCGGGTGGCTGGTGCTTCGAAGGTGCCCACGTCGAGTTCGTCCCTGTGCTCGTTTCGCAGAGCGTGGATATCTTGAAGCCGATCCATGCCGGCGACGAGGTCATCATCGTTGCGTGGGAGACGGGCCGCGCCGAGCGTACGCTGAGGGCATGCACCGCAGCTTTGGATTTCGAGGGCCGCCCGTTGGCCGTGTCCGAGCAAACTTGCGTCGGAGTTCCGGCCACGTGGGTGAAGTAACGGCGGTTAGCAAATCGACCCCGCGAGCCAGGCCGGGTTTCGCGGAGACGTGTACAAAAACTCGTCACAACCCTTCGACTTCTGGCCACCAAGTCGAACTAGGCGGCTGACTTCGCTCCCTTGGGACGATCACGTCAGCGGCTGGAACGGTCGGCGCAGGGCTCTGCTCGAGCTCGAACTCAACGGCGCGATCGAGGGCAGCATGCACCTGGCGCTGGCACCAGCTGGCTCGCATAGTGTGATCGCGCACAGCGATATGCGCGAAGGTGATGTGCGGAGAGCCAGCTAACCTGCCCTCCCAGCCCGAGCGCACAAGCTCGTCGTACAACGGCTCGTGGTCTGAGAAGATCCAGAGCGCGCGCTTGTTCGACGCAAGCAAGCCGTTCAGCGCCCGATCGAGCTCTTGACCGGTCGCGGCGGTCGATGACTCGCCAGACGCCATCCGCTTCAGCCACCGCAGCGGCGTCGCGAGCATCCAGCGCACAAAGGCTCGAAGGCGCGGCCCAGTGGCCGCGCGACGAAGTCGAGAGAGCGAGAACGGCTCCGAGACGAGCGCACGTAGGTCGCGCGCGGGGCTCAGCCCCGGGTCATAGGTCACCATCTGCAGATTGAGCATCAGCGCCGCACAGACACGGGAGTCGCGAAGCGCTCCCTGTAAGGCCCAGGTGGCCCCCGCGGAAAGTCCGCCGAGCACGAAGCGATCGCCGATGCCGCGCTCCTGCAGATAGTCCAGCGCGCCGAGCACCTGGGATAAGAAGACCGGGGCGTAGATGGCGCTGTCGTTGCCGTGGTAGCGAATCTCGTCGCCGTCGGCGTCGCCAAACCCTTCGAAGTCGAGACGGAGCGTGGGTACGCCCCCAGCCGCCCAACGACGGGCGGCCTCCACCCACATGCGATTGGGTCCAATGCGGCGAACTGCCCCGGCGTTCATCAGCACGGCGCCAAGGCCGTGGTGTGGCTTCACCACCGGCTCGGCGAGCACGGCGGCGAGGCGGCCGAACGGCTGCTCGATCCAGATCGGCGTTTCACGGACGACGTTGCCGTCGCCGAGTTGGATCTCGGCATTGCTCATGCCGGCCAAGTGCACTGGCTTTGAACGGGGCGCGCCGACCAGTGGTGCCGAACCGGAATCCAGCCAGCTTTGCACGCGCTCGATCACGGCCAGCGGGGGCCGCGCGTACCGAGGATGTGATGTCATCTTGCCAAAGCCTTCGCCCGGCGCGACCGTGAGCACGGCGCCCGTTCGCTCGACCGTGTCGCGGAGCGCAGTGTCGATCGCCAGCCCGTCGCGCTCAAGCAGGAGCACCCGCCGGCCCCGCGCCGGCGGCAGCTCGATGGCCCTGAGGTCAAGCTGCTCGAGCTCTGACACCGTACGGGCGCTGAGCACGAACCCACCCGCCTCGATCTCTGCGGCCGCCGGCAGAGGTGGAGCCTCGAGCCCCTCGAAGAACCGCGCGCGTTCGAGTTTGGAGACGGCCCGCAGCTCCCGGACCAGAGTGCGCGGGCGGGCGGGCACACCCCACAGGACGAGATCGTCGATCGGAGCCTCCTCGGCCGCGGCCAGGTATGCGAGCACCCCGCCCAGCGTGATCCCCACCGCCGCGATCCGCCGGGCTCCGGTCTGGTTACGCAGGGCGACGGCCGCAGATCGGATCGCGGCGGTCCAGGCGCGGACGCGCTCGGGGTCACGGGGACCGCCACCACTGTCGCCGGTACTGGGCAGACTGACCCGGATGGCCGGGTAGCCGGCCTCGGCCAGGCGAAGCGCCCAGAAGCGCAGGCTGCGGTACGAGCAGACCTCCTCCCATCCGAACGGCGGGCAGAGGACCACCGCCGTGGCGCGCACCGTGTTCGCCGCGGGGAGATGGAGCGTGGCGAACGCCACGTCAGGTTCGCCGGGCAGGTAAAGCGGCTGCGGGGCAGGAGGATTCATCGTTCTGCTCGGTGCGCTCCGAGCGCCGCGCGATTGTCGGCAGGTCGTCGCGTAGGCCACATCGCTAGCTCGGCCGGCACTCAGGCCGCGTCGGCTCGGAGCCCGCGGACGGCCGCGTCGATCGCCGCGATACTCTCGAACACGCTTCGCTCGAGCATCGAGTCGGGGAACTCGATGCCAAAGCTGTCCTCGAGCGCCAGCATCACGTTGACGGTCGCGTGCGAGTTCATGCCCGCTTGAAACAGGTCGGTCCGATCGTCGATCGAGTCGACGTCGACCGGCAGCTGCGCGTGGTCACGCAGCACCTGACGGATTCGCTCGCCCTCCACCGCGCTCACCGGAAGCCCAGCATGCTCCGCGAGCACGCGCCGGATCTGAGTATTGGGGCTCTCAGTCATCGTGCCCCTGCGCCACCACCACCGCCGCCGCCAACGAGCCTTCGTGTGTGAGGCTAACCGACAGCTCCCCGACGCCATGGCGTCGCGCCAGCGCCGCCGCGGCGCCGGTCAACTCGAGCATTGGGCGACCGCTGGCTGCCCGGCGGACACCGATCGAGCGCCACGAGATCGCTTCGTTGCCGCGATCGAGGGCCTTCATCGTCGCTTCCTTGGCGGCGAACCTGGCGGCCAGACGCTGCGCATTCAGGCCGCATTCGCGCCGCTCCTCGTCCGTGAACACGCGGTCCAGATAGCGCCGGCCGTGAGTGTCCAGCGCGTGCTGTACCTCGTCGACGCGGACCAGATCGATTCCTACTCGAGTCGCCACTGTTGCCCCTTTGTCAGCAGTCCACACCGTCGCCGAGCAACCGCCCGGCGCCACAGCCGATCTCCAGCACGCATCTGGAGAGCGCCTCGCGAGACGGGCCAGGATCATCACCTCAGCTGGATGCAGGCTCCGGGTCGCGTGCCCGCCGACCTGGTTGCCTGCCCCCAGGGCGCGGTTCCTATCTCAGCGTGAGGCGTTTCGGAGCTGACCATGAGATCTCCTGACCCCTACGAACGGAATCTGTCCCGATGCGCGCGCAGCGTTCCGGGAGCCTGTCTTGGAGTTTCCAGCATGCGCGACTTCCACGCGCGCCCGAGCCGCGGCCATACCGGCCGCCGCTGTCCCATGACGGTCCCAACGAAGTGAGCGTTGGCGAGCGTCATGTCCCCGATCGCCTGCATCACCTCGTTATCGGAGGCCGTGTCGCCGTCGACCACAAATAGCGCACTCTCCGCGGCGCGGGCCCAGATAAGGCCGCTCGGCGAACGTGTCACCGGCGGGCCGGAGAGCACCACCAGATCCGCGGATTCCTGTAGCCGCCGGAGCACCGCGCGGGCGCGCACGTATGACGGCGTCGTCGTCAGTTCGCCGGTCCCGCCCGGAAGCACCGACACGTGATGCCCGCGGTGGACGAACAGCTCGCTGAGCCCCCCGTTCAGAGCCTCGAGGTCCGGCATTGCGATCAGCTGCGCATAGCCCTCGTGTCCCTCGAGGCCGAGCAGCTTGGTCGCCCCACCGGGCTCCGCGCTGACATCCGCAAGCACGACGGACTGCTCACCTGCACGCGCAATCGCCGCCGCCAGATTCGCCGCGACGACCGCCGCTGCGGATCCATCGGTGGAGTCGACGACCAGCAGGCTGCGGGTCGTCGACTCGCCCAGACTGAGTCTGGCCGCGAGCATCCGGTAGTCCGCGGCTGCGTTCGACGTCGGGCGCGCCTCGACCGACACGGCCTCGGCCGAATCCCGGGCGCGCGAGATATCGACGACACCGAGATCGGTGTGCTCGACGACACCGAGATCGGTGTGCTCGAGCTCAGCGACTGCGTGCTCGTCGGCGACTCCAGGTCTACCGCTCATCCGACCAAGGATCAGTAGCGAGGCAATTAAAAGGCCGGCAAACGCACCCAGGATCGCGATCAGGGGCTTCCTCGGACTCGCCGGCGAGGTCGCCGGGATCGCAGGATTGACGACCGTCACCCGGCCCGCGGGCGCGGGCCCGAGGACGCTCGTCAGCGCGGCCGCGACGGCAGCTTGCTGCGCCGCGTTGAGAGCCAGTACCTGCGGCGCCTGTTCGAACGCTGTTAGCACCCCGTTTGTCCCCGGGGAAGGCTGGTGCGCGATCGCGACGACTTGACCCGCCAAGGCGTTCGCGAGCTTCGCTGCGAGCACGGGATTGCGGTTCGAAACCGCGATGGTGACGAGCCGGGTGTCGGAGTTCGACGTGGTCATCACGGAACCCTCTAGCTGGTTCGGCGTCAAATGCGCGCGAGTGGCTGCGATCGCCCTCGCCAGCACTGGCTCGGTCGTCGCCAGGCTCTGGTACGTATCGGCCAGTGAACTCGATGCGTCGAGATCGGCGACATCCGTGTTGACCGGGCCGACGAGCACGGTCGCCGTCGATTGGTAGCTCTTCGGCAGGGCATAAGCGACTGCGTATCCACCGATTCCGGCAACTACCGCGGCGAGCAGCAGCAGCCGCCACCAGCGCTTCACCAACTGCCCAAGGCTGATTTCCTCATTGACTCCGGATCCAGGCATCGTTTACAAGGGTGTCCGAACCACGCACAGCCGGAGGGCTGGTTTCGTCCGTGCGCGAGGGGAATCTAATCCCCAATGCCTCTGGGACGAAAGCGCCCATGCCACCAGCGCGAAAGGTCGAAATTAGGCTTGAGCAGGTGGCGCGGAATATGCCGCTTCCTGGCGGTGTCGGCCTCGGTTTCTTCAGGGCGGCGCAACAGCAATGTCGTCGCGCCGCACAGCGCGAGCAGCGCCCACAGATAGCGCTCGAACGCGAGCGCCAAGAAGGCTCCTGCGGCGACGTAACTGATCAGGGCCAGCAAGTAGCCCGTCGCCAACGCCTCGAGCTGAGGGTTCTTGCGCAGCCAGCGGCGGCGCGCACGTAGCAGTCCGATGACCGCGCAGCCGACTAGGCAAATGAACGCCGACAGGCCAGCCAGGCCCTCGTCGGCCCCGACCGAGAGCAAGATGTCCGGAGCCGCCCGCTGCGGCGCTTCTCCGGCGACGTCTCCCTGCGCGTCGGACTGCTTGCTCGCCTGATGGATCGCCCCTCCGACCTCCTGCGCATATTGCTGGTAGACGAGCGGGAATCCGCCCGGGCCCACCCCCAGGATGGGATGGGCCTTGATCACAAGCCACGCGGCCGCATCTTCGGTGGCGCGCTCCTGGACCGAGAGGTCGGCTGCATCGGAGGAACCTACAGCGGCTGTCGCACCACTGAGGTTGGCAAGTGAGGCAACGCGACTGCCGTAGGACGGAAACACGATCAGGAGTGCACCCACCACGCACACGCACACGATCAGGTGACGCGGACGCAGGTAGCGGAAAACCGCGAGGAGCACGATCAGCACCGCGAGCGCAAGTGCCCCGCCACGCGAGTACGTGAAGACGATCGCGAGCAGCATCGCAGTCGCACATAGGCCCGCCCAGACCCTGGCTCGTCGCGTCCGTTCCCGAAACATCGCGACGACCGCCAATGCGAGCGACGCGACCAGTATCTGCGCGTAGTAGTTAGGGTCGGCAACAGGCCCCTGAGCGCGGAAGGCCTCCTTGCCCAGGAAGAACTGGTGGTCTAGCTGGGCAAACCCAAAGAAGCTGTGATCGTACCGATGGCCCAGTACTTGCACGACGGTAAGGAGGGCGAGAGCACTGCCACTGCCGATCAGCGCCCAGGCCGATGTCCGCAGCGCCTCGGGCGTTCGCACGACATTGATCAGCAGCAGGTACACGATCAGCCCTTCTTGAACGGTCTTCTCGATCCGCCCCAGTCCGACCGACGGGTAGGAGCTTGCAATCGTTGCGACGACCTCGACGAGCACGTACGCGACCAGCCAGCCGAAGCCCTCGTCGAGCCGCATGCGCTCCCCTCCGAGCCATCCAGCCACGAGCGGGAAGATCAGCATCATCGGAACGATCACCGCCGTCGCGCTTGGTAGTCCGTGATAGAAGTAGGCGACGCCGGTGGAATCGGTCCACAGCAGAACGAGCGCGATCGGGAGCCCGAGTTCCGGGCGGTTGACAACAGCCAGCCCTCCGACGAACACGACTATCACCACGATCGGGATTGCTGGGCTCAGCGCCGAAGTTAGCGCGACGATGACCCCGGCGGCGAGCGCGGCGATCGCAATCATGGGCGCGAATTTCAGCTCGACGCGAACTTCAACGCTTCGCGTCACAACCGGCGCTGTCAAGAGCCCTTCTGATGACGCGGAGAACATTCAAGCGCCCACATTCTCCGCGACGAAGCTCGCAATCCGATCGAGCTGCGCCTCGAGCGTCTGAGTTGCCACCTGGTCAAGCCCGGCCGCGATCAGTCGCCGCCGCAACACTGGATCTTTCGCGAGCCGGTTCAGCGCCCTAACGGCGGCCTCGGCGTCGCGCGGTGGGATCAGCACTCCAGCTGCGCCGTCGCTCAGCGCCGAGCGCACGCCGCCCACCTCGGTCGCGACGATTGGCAGCCCCGCGGCTTGGGCCTCGAATAGCACCTGCGGCAGCCCTTCGGTGAGAGATACATGCAAGAACGCTTGGCAGCGACGGTACAGCGACCACAACTCCGGGCCGTTCCTGACCTCGCCGAGGAGCTCCACGCTCGCCCGCAGCCCCCGGCGGTCGATCTCAGCCTCCAATTGCCCGCGAAGCGGACCATCACCGGCGATCAGCAGCCGCCATCGGGTATCGAGCGCGCGTAACCGCGTGACGATCTCGAGCAGCAGCAGCGGATTCTTCTCCGGATCAAGCCGGCCGACGCTCAGGACCTCCCACTCCCCGTTCCAGCTCCTTGCGGTGGCTTCGGCGAGCGGCACGAGCTCGCAGCGCTTGACGAGCGAGAAACCGGTCGCGAGCACCGGTCCACCGACGGCATAGCGCCGGGCGAGATCCTCGCCGACCGCGACCGTCGGAGCCCGCCTCGCGAGTTGCCGAAACGTTGCGTCCAATGCGTGCGCCGCCGGCAGCGCCCAGCACCAGCGGCGTCCCGGGAGACGTCTGGCGATGTAGCGCGGATAGTCCTGGCGGACGCCGAGGATCAGCGGCTTGCGGCGGCGCCGAGCGAGCAATGCGAACAGCACCGCCATCGGTTGTGGCCCGAAGATCCAGACGGCGTCGAGCTGGTCGAGCTCGGCGTCAAACGCCCGGCACGATTCCCTCACGGAGCGCAGCATTCGCCGGATCGATGAGATCCTCGGGTAGTAGGGAAGCGGTGCGAATCGAACGGCGCCGGTCGGCAGCCGATAGTGGTCGCAACCCGCGGCTGGGTCCAGCCGCCCAAGCAAAACCAGTTCGGCTACACGGGGCGGCAGATCGGTGACGAATCGAACGAACGCGCGGCTGCTGTAGACAGTGTCGCCATCGGACCGATACAGCATGTCCGTGTAGACGCCCAGCCGGATCGGCAGCCGAACCTCACCGTGGCCATGGTTGCCCGAGTTATCTGGTGAGCCGGCCGCCTCGCCCCGTCGGCTGTCCGCCGTTTCGCCCAGCGCACGGCGAGACGCGATCTCGATCTCGACCACGGCTCCGTTCTAGCCAACGCACGTTCACGATCACGGGGCACTTCCCTGGGTCCGACTGGCGAGATATCTGCAGGCCTTGCCCGCACATGTGCCCGATTAATCGGAGGAACTTCCCTGCAATTCAACGCCAGGAGGAAGCTCTCTACGAACGAAACCCGATCAAGCCGGCAGGAAGAACACGTTGGTTGCGGGTCGCCCGTCGTAGGGTTCCAGCGCCCCGCGACCCGCGTCGAACGTGAAGGGCCGATAGCCAAGCGCATCGAGGAACAGCTGAACACCGCCGAAGAACTCCGTTCGCTCGACCAGCACGATCGGATGAGACTGCTCGAGCGTGGTCTTTAGACCTCGCAGCGCGGGCAGCTCGAAGCCTTCGACATCCAGCTTGACAAACGAGGGCTGCAGCCCCAGATCGTCCAAGCGGCGGACCTCTACCGGACGCTCGATCACGGCCATGGCCCCTTCACTCGCGCCCAGGTGACGGCTCGCCCAATAGTCCCCGGGGGAGCCCTGGTCGTCGAGTGTCGCCTCGCCAGTGAGGCTGGCTCCACGGTACATCGGGATCCGCAGATTCGCCCAGCCATTGTCTTCGCCGGCCGCGATCATCAGGAAATCGAACCGCCGGATCAGGCGCTTGAGCAGCCGCAAATCGCGCCGGTGCTCCGGATTCGGCTCGATTGACAGGATCGGCGCGTCGTGGAAGATGCGAAACGAACAGGCCGACTGTCCCATGTTCGCTCCGACGTCGAGAAACACCCCGGTCCTGTCTTTGAACAGTCCGAACGCAGCGAAATCGGCATCATGCGGCTGCTTGGCGAGGAACCGCACGGCCTCTCTGGTCCGCCGCGCGAGCAGATACGCGCGCCCATTGTGAGTGAGCAGCCGCCTGGCGATATTGCCCAGGCGCAGGGCCACCGGACGTGAGGACGGCTCGACGTCGATCTCCACGACGAGCCGTTTCTACCAGCGCGACCGCGAGGGCGCCAGGCAGATCGCCCGCCGGAGGTGGCGAGAAATCTCAGACTCGACATAGGAGGCGCGCGCCGCCGTGACGGAGGAACTTCCCTTGCCCGACGACCCGCGAGCGCGGTTCTATCACTGTGGCTCGAGTCTCCGATGATCGGCGCGTGCGATGGCTGAGGCAATGAACGACGAGCGCCGTCCCAAGACGCTCGTGCGGGCAGCTGCCGCGACGTACGCGACGAACCTTTCAGCAGCCGGCTTCTCGCTGCTGAACGTGATTTTAATCGCCAGGGTCTTGGGCCCGAGCGGGCGCGGTCAGGTCGCGTTCCTGATCGCGGTCTCGACAATGACGGCGCTGACGGCGTCCCTGAGCGTGGAGGAGGCCAATGCGAACCTCGGCGGCACCTGTCGAGACGCCCGTTCCAGCCTGGTGACCAACTCGGTGCTTCTGTCGATCGTGCTCGGCCTCGCGGCCGGCCTGCTCGTTGGACTGCTGGTGCTGGCCGCGCCGGTCGTCGGCGGGCACGCCAACCGGGGGCTGTTGTGGCTCGTCCTGGCGACAACCCCGATGATCATTCTCCAGCTGTACCTCAAGTATCTGCTGCAGGCCGACTACCGGTTCGTGATAACGAACTTGGCGTGGGTGATTAGTCCCGCCCTGACCGCGACGATCAACGTCGTGCTGGCATTGTTGGGGCTACTCACGGTGCGCTCGGCGATGATCGTCTGGGTCACCACCAACGCGGTGCCGGTGTTGATCCTGCTAGTTGCCGCCTGCCGGCTCTACGGCCTCGGCCGCCCAGATCCCGCTCTCGCCCGGAGATCCTTGTCGTGTGGTCTGCAGGCCCACTTTGGGCGCTTCATGGGGATGGGCAATTACCGCGCGGATCAGTGGGTACTCGGCGCGATGGCCGGTCCGCACGCGCTCGGTCTGTACAGCATCGCAGTGAGCTTGGCCGAGGCGCTGTTCTACGTGCCCGGCGTGATCGTGCTGCTGCAACGGCCGGATTTGGTGCGGGCAGGGTCGGGAGACGCGGCCGCGCTCGCTGCGCGCATCTTCCGCCGCGCCGTGGTGCTGTCGGCCGGCGCCGGTGCAGCGCTGTTCCTCGCCGCCCCATTCCTGTGCGTGGCGGTGTTCGGGCCGCAGTTCGCCGGCTCTGTCCCCGAGCTTCGAGTGCTGGCACTGGGAGCGGCGGGAATCGTGGCGCTCCAGCTGCTCGGCAACGCTGTCATCGCGCAGCGCGCGCCGCTGCTCGCATCTGTGGCCGATGGCGTCGCGCTGGTGGTCACCGTCGTTTTGCTGCTGCTGCTGATTCCGCCGCTGGGAGGGTTGGGCGCGGCGATCGCGACGACCGCCGCCTACACGGTGGGCGGCGTGGTGATGGCTGTGATCTTCCTGCGCGTGCTCAACGCCGACGCCCGTGACCTGATTCCCAGACCGGCCGATGTGTCGTGGTACTGGGCGAAGGCTCGGGCCGAGCTTCTCCTCCTGCGCCGGCGCCCGGCCTAGGCCCAGGAGGACGGTTCGTCCGATCTCACGCCGCTGGCGCGTCGGGGCGTCTTGCAAGCCGCGCGCGCCCGCTTGACCAGCGGCCGGCCGTGGGCGTTCGCCAGCCAGCCGGCTGCACCAACCGGAGATCTCGGGAAGACCTGGATCAGCATCCGTTCATGCACCGTGTTGGTCCAGATCAGCTTGTCGGGGTCCTCGCCGCCGAGGAACTCGAACCGGCCGAGGCCTTCGCTGAATGCGCGCGCGAGCATCTCGTAGCGGAGCAGAATCCCCGGCGCAAGCTTGCGGTGCCGGGGATCGTAGCCGCCCTTGAGCTGGAACACGACCGCGTCGGTTTGCAGCAGGAACGCGAATGCGAGGGGCCGCCCATCGAGCTCGAGGAATGCCAACCGCAACCATCCCAGCTGCGCGGCCCAACGCGCAACCTGCGTGTAGAACTGGCGCGTCGACGGATGCGCCGCGATCGCCGTCTCCTGCTTCCAGCCTGAGCCCTCGATCGAGAACCCCGCGGCAAGGCTATCCTCGAGGCGCTCGCGGCCGTCGTCGACGCGAAAGCGCAGTTCGCCTTGCTCCTCCAGACGCCGCCGGCGGCGGCGGATGTCGGCGAGGCGGCGCCGCTCCAGCGAGCCGAGATAGCGCTCCCAGTCGCCATCACCGATCTCGAGATAGGGAGAGCGCTCGAGCAAGCGGGTGAGGATTCGATTCCTACGCTCGCCAGCCGCCTCGTAGCAGAGCGCAAAGTCCGAGCCCGAGCGCTCGAAGAACCGGATCGACACGGGACTGCGGTCCTCCCCGAACAGCGCTTTGAACAGACGCGCGCGTGCATCATCGTTCTCGGCGACCGTGGCGAACTCCAACTGATGCCAATTGGTGAGCGACTGCACGCTCAGGCGGCGCCGGCACAAGGGCAGCACGGCCACCAGCCGGCCATCCTGTCTCAGCGCCGCGATCTCGAGCCGTCCGGAACCGAACGCGGCCCACCAAGCCTCGACCCATCGCGGCCGCATCAACGGGCTGGCGCCCGTGCGGTCCGCCAACTCTTCCCACTCCTCGGCGATCGCGGTCAGCTCGCCGTGGCGCTCGAGGGTCACAGCGACGCCCTAGGAGTGCATCGCGGCGCGCACGGCAAGGGCAACAGCTGCCAGAAGCCCCGAGCACATCGGCACGGCAACCGCGTGCCCGACCGCCTCGGCCTGGCCCGTCCGCTCGAGTAGCTCACGCCGCCTCGGCCTCGTAGATCGCGATTCGCTCGTGCCCGCGGTCACGCAAGTCGCGAACGCGCCTGAAATGTCCGCCGCATTCCAACTCCTGCTCCATCACCGGGTGCACGTAGATCAAGGTGAGACGCCGCGGCCGGCGCTCCAGCGAACGCAGCACGTTCGCGATCGCGGCCCGGAACACCTCACCGACAAAGGGGTTGTACATGTAGACGTAAGTGACATCGTCTGGCAGCTCGTAATTGGCGGCGTCAGCGCACACGAACTCCATGTTCGTACACGCCAATCGGTGTCGAGTGTGTTCGAGATTGCGCTGTGCGACCTCGAGCAACTGTGGCGAGATCTCAATGCCGATCACGCGTGCAAACGGTAGGCGGGCCGCCTGATGCACGATTCGGCCTTTGCCGCAGCCGTAGTCGAGGAACACGTCGCCGCGGTCGACCGCGCAGCCGTGCAGCGCGCGGCGCAGGTGCCGCCAAGACGATGGCCGGTATTCGATCCGCTCGGGATCGCCGAGCCCGAACTCGGTCAGGTCGACGACGCCGTAAGTGTCCTCGACCACTCCTCGCTCGAACCACAGCCGCGCCACCAGGCGGCGCAGACGCCGCGACCGGAAGGCGAGCCGCTGCAGCGGTCTGTCGGCAGGCGCACCCGCCTGATCGGAAGCGCCCGACCGCTCGGCATCCAGCCGGTAGACGGACTCTCGATGACGCCCCAGCCTCATGCTCGCGCTGCGCCGATTCTGAAGGGAAAGTCCCTTTGGGTCAAGGTGGGCGGATCGGCAGGCAAATGAACATGGGTTGCGAGTGCGACTGGCTAGATATGGACCGGCTCTGGCCGGCACATATGCTCGAAGATAATCGGAGGAACTTCCCTTCCAGTGAAGTGCTCGCGACGAGTAGGGTTGCAAACCTGGCGGATCGCCCGCTTCTGGTCTGCTTTCGGAAGGTCAGCAATGAACGCTCCAGCGACAGCCGACGCGCCTGACGCCCTTGGGGCGACTTACGAGATCGAACGGACCAAGTGGGACCACATCGCCGACGAGGAGATGTTGGGCGCTCGACGGCCACTCGCTGACCGCGACCTTTCTGACTACGTCCGCGGCTCGGCTCACCACGTTGGGATTGTCGAGTTTCTCGGTGATCTGAGAGGAAAGCGCGTCCTCGAGTATGGCTGCGGGATGGGGAAGGCGACCGTCGCGCTCGCGCGTAGCGGCGGGAACGTCACGTGCTTCGATCTCTCGCCTCGGAGCATCGAGGTCACGCGGGTTCGTGCGGAGGCCAACGGCGTGAAGGTCGAGGCGGTCGTTGCGGCGGCCGAAGAGCTGCCGTTCGCAGGTGCGTCGTTCGACGCCGTTTACGGTGAGTCTGTCCTTCACCACCTCAACGTCGGGCGCGCCGCGCCCGAGCTGAGGCGCGTGATGAAGCCTGGTGGACGCGCTACTTTCACCGAGCCGATGGGAATGAACCCGGTGTTGCGATTCGCGCGGGCGCACCTTCCCTATGCGGAGAAGACTGAGCGCGGAGCAGACGTGCCTCTGAGCTACGACGAGATCCGCGCGTGGGGCGGTGTCTTCTCCGATTACAGCTTCCGAGAAGTCAAGCTGCTCAGCATGGTCGAGCGCCTCTGGGGCTGGGACAAGGAGATCCGTTCGCTGCGGCGCGCAGATGACCTGTTGCTTGCGCGATGCCCCGCGCTTCGACGCTATTGCCGGTCAGTCGTGATCTACGGAATTCGGTGACGGCTGGGCGCATCCGGTGAAGAGACTCACCGGACCAACCGGAGCGATGTAACCGGGATGGGGGACACCGTTGACGCGGTGATCTTTCCGCCCCAATGCGCGGTCCGGTCGTCTTCCGCCACGATCTTCGGACGACCGCCGGTATCGACGAGATACATGCCGTATCTCTGTAGCGCTTTGGCGATCGTGAAGCACGCATTAGTGCACCCCCATACGCGCTTGATCACGCGGTCGCTGACGCCCGGATCGAGTTGCAGCCTCGATCCCTCAGGCAGTCCGTCGCCGGGGGGAGTGCTTCCGTCCGATTTCCTCGCCGGGTAGACGAACTGCGGAGTGGTGTACGGATAAGCGAATGCCAGCGCGTGGTCGATGCGGCCTTGTGCGATCTCACACGGCCGGATGAGTCCGGCCAGGTACGTGACGCCTGCGCCGCGTGCGAAGCCCGTCGGCAGCACGCCGCTCCAGTTGGTGTTGTACTGGTAGCCGTTAGTGGCACCGACTCCCCATACCTCCGTCCCCGCGGCATGCGCGCGTCTTGTGCCTCTCGCGAGAACCATGTGATCTGCGTCGGAGAAGTAGCGAATCCGCACCATCTCGGCGCCGGGAGTACCCTCGCCAATCACGACCTCGCCACCAGCATAGAAGTCGGCGTAGGCGTTGAGGACCGGTAGCGGCGAGCTGGCCGTGCCCGACCCGGCAGGGACGTCACTCGTCAGTGGGTCCCTGCTGTTGAACAACTGCCAGAAGCCCCACTCGTCCCCGTTGCGTGGGTCCAGCAGAATCAGCTGGCGGTCGCTTCCCGACGCCGGCTGCGCGTGGGCGGGCAGCGCAAGCCATAACTGACGCCCAGCGGTCCTACGCAATCGATGGGGCGAGGTCATGATCGACGCGGCGTTTTGGATGTATACGGGCACCTTCGGCTGCCCGACCGTTGTCGTGTACACGGGGTATGTGTACTCGGTCGGATCGGATGTCAGCGGACCGGTGATTGTGCCCACCAGCTGAGCGCTGTCCAGCGCGTACCTGGTGTCGCGGGGCAGTGGCGTGTTCCACGGGCTATCGGCCGAGTAAGGCGGCCGGCAATCGTGGCTCGCTGGGTTGGCCGACTGCTTCCGGTGTGCCCGGCTGTCACGCTCGAACGCCGGATCCCTCGTCGTCGCCCCGCAGGCGCCGACGCCAACGGCCAACAGCAGCAGGGCGACCGCGACTCGCCTCCGCGAGCTCACGCCGATCCAGCCTCGTAGATCGCGTTGCGCTGGTGTCCGACGCCGCTGCCGCGCGCGAGCCGGAACCGCATACGATTCAAACGATCACGCTCGCTGAATCAGCCACAGCTTGATGATCACCCTTACCAGATTCTACCCCGTTGGGCCGGGGAGACCCGGCCGGGCGCCGAGCCGGGGTGGCCGAGCGAGCGTATCATCGCGCGCTTTCGACCGAGTGACAGAGGGACGGGTACTCACTGCGCGGGGCCGGCCAGTGGACACTGAACCTGAACCCGTCAGCACGATCGCGCTTCCGGCCTAGCCGTCGATGACGCGGAAGTCGGAGAGCGGGATGGGATTGGTGGTGGAGGCGGTCACCGTGGTACCCCAGTTCGCGGTGCTGTCATCTTCGAAGTAGACCTTCGGGTGGCCTGCCGAGTCAACTAGGTACATGCCGTACTGCTGCAGGGCCTTGGCCGTGGTGAAGCAGGCACCGGTGCAGCCCCAACTCTGGATCGTGCTGTCGGAGATCAAGGGATCGAGCTGCAGGTGCGTGCCCTCGGGCATCCCAGCCGCGGCGCTTCCGTCGGACCTGGTCGCCGGGTAGACGAACTGGGAGGTGGTGTTCTGGTAGGAGAACGCGAGCGCGTGGTCGATGTGGCCCTGCGCGATCTCGCACGGCCGCACGAGTCCCGCGAGGTACGGCACGCCAGCACCGCGGGCATCGAAGCCGATCGGCGGCACGCCGCTCCAGAGGGTGTTGTAGTGATAGCCGTCGGTAGCGATCAATCCCGAGGCGGTGTTGGAGAACTCCCAGAACCCCCACTCGTCCCCCGTGACCGGATTCCAAACGATCACCTGACCGTCACCGCCCTCCGCGGGCTGCGCATCCACAGGCACCGGCACCTGAACCGCTTCTCCGCCGGAGGTGCGCTGCAGGGTCGTGCCGCCAGTCACGTTCGAGAACGTCCCCGAGACGTACACCGTAACCCTCGACGTGCTCGAGTCAACTGTGTACAGCGGCATCGTGTACTCGGTCGGATCGGAACCCAGCTTGGGGTACGTCGTGTTCGTCGTCAACGTCGCGATCATCGAGACGCTGTTCGGATCCACCGTCGGCGTCGAAGAGATCGGCGTGTTCCACGGACTTGTGCTGGTGTACGGCGCCGGGCAGCTGCTCGAGTTCGTCGTGGTCGGCTGACCGCCGCCCGAGCCAGGAGGACCGGTCGAGGAATGGCTTGCGGAGGCTCTGGTCAGGACCAATCTATGGCGTCGCCGAACGGGCCTCCCGGGCGCGGCAGCGACGTAACGTACCCGGACTGGTCGCCCCTGCAGCGAAAGCGCCAGCACGCCGCGGCGCACGTTCCGCCTCAGCGCCAAAATCGCCAGCGAGCGATACTTGTAGCCCACGAGCCGGACTTTGACGACACCAGCCGGATCCGGGATGCGATACAGATCGCCGGCGGCAGTGCTGCGGAACGGCGCAAGCCGGGCCTCGGCCTCAGTGCTTCTGTGCCGGTGGGTTCGCGTGGGGTGACCGCCCGCGAGCGTCGGAGCGAGCAGGATCACGGCAGCGACGAGAACAATGGCCCACCGGACACGGCGAGCGAGAACCAGCCTCGAGAACAACAATCGGTCTCTTTCTCTTTCGCCGCCTACGGGGTTAGCTGTCGGGCTCGCGCTGAAAGAGTCGCGCTACGCCGGATGACTCGGCGATTCGCCCCGTGGAGCCGGCTGGCCCCGCTTGGGTTCCCCGCTCCCGCTAGACGCTGGCGCCTCCGGGACTCGGCTATGTGGATGGCATGTCCGCGCAGGTGGCAGACGCGGGCCATCGTATCGGACCTATCGGAACGTGTCGACCACGATGGAAACGGAGCGATCCTTGCGGCGTTGATCGTGGTCGATCATCAAACCCGCCGACGTGTGACGGCGCGCCGACAGCATCAAGACGCCGATTCAACGTCCGCTGGGCCACTGGGGCGTGGCCTGAGATGGAGCGGGAGCGTGGCCTGAGATGGAGCGCAGACGTGGCGAGCCGCTACAGTTGCGATGGTTTTTGGCAGGTTTTGGGGTGGCAACCGGGCATATGCAAACGGCGGTCGGAAAGAGAACGGTCGCATCTCTGGCGTTCGCTGGGTCGGCCGGCCTGATCGGCTACACGTTCCTCGGCTACCCCGCGCTCGTCGGGCTGATTGCGTGGGCGCGGCCGCGGCCTGTGCTGTTGGACCCGTCGTTCCGGCCACCGCTGAGTCTGATCATCGTGGCGCACAATGAGGAGGACGTGATCGATGCGAAGCTCGCGAACACGATCGAGCTCGAGTATCCGACCGAGCAGCTTGAGGTCCTCGTCGTTACTGACGGCTCCGATGACGAGACGCCGCAGCGGGCCGCCGCGTACGATCGAGTCAGAGTCCTCCACCGGCCGGAGCGCCGCGGGAAGCTCGCGGCGATGCTCCGCGGCGTCGAGGGCTCAGCCGGAGCGGTGCTCGTTTTCTCCGACGCAAACAACCTGTACTCGCGCGACGCGCTCGTTGAGCTGGTTGCGCCGTTTGCTGACGCCTCGGTCGGCGTTGTCACTGGACGCAAGGTGATCGATGAGAGCAGCGGCCGAGCGCTCGATCGGGCGGAAGGGATCTACTGGCGCTACGAATCAAAGCTCAAACAATGGGAGAGCGAGTCCGGCTCGGTCACGGCTGCCGCGGGCGAGATCCTCGCCTTTCGGCGAGAGGCGTTTCCCACCGTCGCGTCCGATACCTTGAACGATGACCTCGTCCAGGTGCTGACCGCAGCGGCGGCCGGCTGGCGTGTCATATACGCGCCCAATGCGGTCTCCATGGAAGCGGCGTCGAGAACGATCGAGGACGAGGCTATCCGCCGGACGAGATTGGTCGCCGGTCGCTGGCAGATGATTGGGCGCCTGTTCCCACGACTTGCGTTGTCCCAGCCTGGGCTGGCGTGGCAGCTCTTCTCTCACAAGCTCACGAGGCCGTTGATTCCAGGAGCGCTGGTCGTGCTGGCCGCGAGTAACGGCGGACTCGCGAGGCGCAACCGGTGGGCACGGGCCGTGGCGACCGCTCAGCTCGCGTTCTACGCCGCCGCGATAGTAGGTTGGCGGGCCGAACGCCGTGGCCGGCGTGATCGCGTGACCTACCTGCCGTACTACTTCTGCC
Organism: Solirubrobacteraceae bacterium; assembly: GCA_052147875.1. Taxonomy (GTDB): domain Bacteria; phylum Actinomycetota; class Thermoleophilia; order Solirubrobacterales; family Solirubrobacteraceae; genus Palsa-465. The sequence goes on from JBKQJQ010000277.1 coordinate 18,488, forward strand.
GAATGAACGTGGCGGCCCTGAGTGGGCCGCTGTCGCTGCTGGCCCGGCGGCAGGACAACGCATGGGTGCGCGTCAAGCGAGGCTGACGCCGAGCTGCTTCACGCAAGGCCAGGAGAGCACTGCCTTCGTGTGGTAATCGCGCGCCGACAGACTCCGTCGGCGTCCCGATGCGCTCAGCCGAGCCAGAGACGAGACGCTCGCAGGCGCTGCGTCGCCGGCGCAGTCTTGATTAGGAACCGCCACGTCACGTCGCGTCGGTAGATCCCCGTGCGCGGGAAGCGGTAGCGCCCCAGCTCGCGAAGATGGCTCGAGAGGGCAGCGCCCGCCGTGTAGCCGGCCCGCCCGGCGAACTCCGCCACGCGGTCGTCGACCTCGCCGTAGGGGTAGGCGATCGTCTCCAGCGGACGGCCGAGACGCTCGACGGCGGCCTCGCGCGACTCCTCGAGCTCGCGCAGAAGCGCGGCGTCGTCCAGCTCCGTGAGATGGGGATGCGTGCAAGTGTGCGAGCCGATCTCCCACGAGCTCTCGGCGAGCTCGCCGAGGTCGCCCCAGCTCATCGGCGACAGCTCATCCGCCTGCGCGGTCCCCGCCCATCGGTGTAGACCATCCCAGGTGCATCGCTCGCCGCTGCTCACGTACTCGGTCGGTGCGAACACGGTTGCGGTCAGGCCAAGCCGCGTAAGGATCGGGAACGCGAGCCGCTTCACCGAGATAAGCGCATCGTCGAACGTGATCGCAACCGTGCGGGCAGCCGGTGGGTCCTGAAGGGCGTGTCCGAAGGTCGCGGCGCGCCAGCCCTGCCGAACTAGATACGCAAGCTGACGCTCGAGCTCGTCCGGCGTGACGGCCTCACGGGCATCCCAGGTCTCGCTGACGCCGTGGTAGCAGAGCACCATGACTTCAGCCACTGCTGCACTCCAATCCCATCGTGAGCCCCCAGACGTTACGCTGCGACCGGTCGTGCCCGCCCGGTCGCAGCCGCCAAGTCGAGCGTCCATTCAATCTGGCGGGCGAGTCCGCTCCGCAGGCTCCAGCGCGACCTGAATCCGAGGTCAACCGTCGCCCTTGCACCATCGGAGTTCGTGTGGCGAGCGTCTCCGCGCGTCGCGGGGACGTGATGGACGCTGATCGGCATGACAAGCAACTCCTGCAGCATGGATATCGCGTCGAGTAGCCGCGCCGGGGTGCCGGCGCCGATGTTGTACACGAGTCCTGGACGCCCCACCTCGCCGGCCGCGATCGTCGCTTCGATCGCGTCCTCCACGTACGTGAAGTCGCGCATCTGACTGCCGTCTCCGTACACCGAGATCGGGGCGCGCCGCAGTGCGTGGTCGATGAAGCGCGAGAACGCCATGTCCGGGCGCTGGCGCGGGCCGTAGACGGTGAAGTACCGCAGGCCCACGACCGGGAGGCCCTGGGTCCGGTAGTAGAGCCCGGCCAAGTCCTCGACTGCCGCCTTCGTCACCCCGTACGCAGAGACCGGCCTGCGAAGGCCTGTCTCGGGCACCGGCTTGACTGCATGACCGTAGATCGACGACGACGACGCGTACACGAACGCAGCAAGGTCGCGGCCAACCGAGGCTTCGAGCAGCCGCTGGGTCGCCAACACGTTGTCGGACAGGTAGTCAGCGAACGCTACGCCAAAGCTCCCCCTGACGCCGGGGCGAGCTGCCAGGTGGAAGACCACATCCGCACGCTCGAGGATCTCCTCGAGGGGATCGGTAGCCAAGTCGGCCCTGATCAGCGTAAAGGCCGGGTGCTCGAGCAGCGCGGCGACGTTGCGCTCCTTCACTCGCAGGTCGTAATAATCGCTGAAGCGATCAACGCCGATCACCTCGACGCCGCGTCCGATCAGCTGCTCTGACAGATGCGAGCCAAGGAATCCAGCGCAGCCCGTCACCAGGGCCCGGCTGAACGAGCGCCCGGTGGCTGTCATTGCCCGACGACTCCCTGCGCCAGGGTCGTAACCGGCCGCTGCACGAGCTGACCGCCCGGCTCCGCCGCCCGTTGACAGCGCTGGCGTGCGTCGCCAATCAGCGACGAGAGGGTGTAGCCATCTTCCGGGAATCGGGCCCACCCAATCTTCAGCGGCCCGTCGGCGACCTGGTGGAGCCTCGCCTCAAGCGCGCGCTGATCGAGTTGCTCGCGGTCGACCATCGCGATCAGCTCAAGTACTCCTCCCTCGTCGCTAAGGCAAGCGCTGTCGGTCACTCGCAGGCTCGCCTTGAGGCGCGCAGCACCGCGCGACCCGTCCGCGGCTCGCACGACCACCAGATCTACCGATTCTGCGCATCGCCGTGCCCGCGCCAGATGCGCCCGGAGCTCCCGATCCGACTCCCCCTCGTACGAGCCTTTCGAACGAGTAAATTGCAGCGCGACGACCGCTGCGCTCATAACTGCTATGCCCACTGCGACTGCGCCGAGCTGCCAGCCCAGCGCTGCGCATCCGCCGGCGACTGCGGCGGAGGCAAGAAGGCGCCGCTTGGTGGGGTGCACCGTGTGTCCTGCCCCCTTGTTCATCTCCGCCCACGGTAGTCGAGCCCTGGCCAGCTCCGCTGGTGAAAGTTGGCCGCAATTCTTGGGGTAACGCACTCAAGCCGAGGGGTGGCGAAAGGGTGAGGTAGGAGCACCTCGAAGGGGCTCCCAGTCGCAACGACTCGGAGGGCTCTCCCCATGACACGGGGACCGATTCCCCCAAGTGGCCATTCTCACCTTTCCGGGGGCGTCCGCGCCCCAGAACTTAGCCTTGCCCAGGAGAGCGCAGAAACTCGGAAGAGGAGGCCGCTTTGCCCCCGCGCGGATCGTGCGGCCCGCACGACCCAGAGATCGCATCGCCCCACGGCCGCGTGACGCTGGTCCTGGCGGATCACGATCCGCTGGTCCGAAAGGCCGTATCCGAGGCAATTGCCAGAAGAGACGATGTCGTGGTCGTCGGCGAGGCGGCGAACAGCGCCGACGCGATTTCCTCAGTCCTGGAGGAACAGCCTGACATCGTCTTGCTCGACGCGGAGCTGCCGCCGGGCGGGGGGATTGCGGCCACGATGGAGTTGCTCAGCGTTGCCCCGAAGCTGCGCGTGGTGTTGTTCTCGATCCACGAGGAGGTGGGGCTGGCGCTGGCGGGCTTGGAGGCTGGCGTGGTCGGATTCCTGAGCAAGGACATAGACATGGGCGCCCTCGCGCGCGCGCTCAGAAGCGTCACCCGCGGCGAGGCCGCGATCTCCAGACGGCTTGCGCTTGACGTGATCGCCCAGCTGCGCGTGACGACCGTGCGGATGCGTCGGATGCGTCCGCTTCGAAGTCCGCTCACCGATCGCCAGTGGGAGGTGATCGATCTGCTGGGGGAGGGCCGGACGCCACCCGAGATCGCCGAGCAGCTGGACGTCTCGGTGCACACGATTCGGCGTCACGTGCGGAAGGTGCTTCACGGCCTTGGAGCGGGGACGAGCGTCGAGGCCGTGCAGGAGGCCGAACGGCTACGAACAGGCAGAGCTCCAATCAAACGTATTGCGAACTCGAGCGCGGCATATTGGTAGCCGCGCAGTGCGCAGAATCAGCGCCAATGGAGAGGGCCATCGGCGAACCTCAGATCGTGCGGCTGGCAAGGATGGAGGACGCCCGCGGGGCGTGGACCGTGCTTGCCGAGCGCACGAGCAACATATTCTCGACCTGGGAGTGGGCGAATGTATGGTGGCGCCATTTCGGCGGGGGCAAGACGCTCGACCTCGCGCTGGTCCGCGACGGCGGGCAGACTACGGCGGTGCTCCCCATCAACGTGCAGCGGCGGCGCGGCATACGCGTCGCCCGGTTCCTCGGACACGGGGTGGCCGACCAGCTCGGCCCGGTGTGCGATCCCAGCCAAATCCCCGCCGCCGCTGCCGGGCTTACCGCGATCCTGTCCGATGCCAGCGTCCTGCTGGCCGAGCGGATGCCGGCCGACCATGACTGGGCCCGCGAGCTCCACGGGAAGCTGATTACGAAAGAGTTCGCGCCGGTGATCGATCTGGCTGGCGAGGGCGACTGGGACAGCTATCTGAGAGCTCGCAGCGCGAACTTCCGCCAGCAGGCCCGACGCCGCGCCCGCAAGCTGCAACGGGCCCTCGGCGTGCGGTTCCGGCTGGCCGACGACCCCGGCCGACTAGAGGCCGACTTCGACGCACTTGTCGCCCTGCACACGGCGCGCTGGGGCACCAGGTCAGCATTCGGAGAAGGAGCGCGCACGGCATTTCACCGTGAGTTCGCCGCGCACGCGCTCGAGCGGGGATGGCTGCGGCTGTGGCTCGCCGAGGCCGACGGTGCGCCGGTCGCGGCGTGGTATGGCTTCCGGTTTGCCGGTGTTGAGTCGTACTACCAATCCGGCCGCGATCCCGATTGGGACCGCTGTGCCGTGGGGGCCGGCATCCTCGAGCACTCGATCCGTGAAGCGTTCGCCGACGGGATGCGCGAGTACCGCCTGTTGCGCGGAGATGAGCAATACAAGCGCCGCTATTTGTCGCGAGAGGAAAGCATCTGCACGGTCGCGGCCGCGCGCACGCCACTCGGACGTGCGGGCGCGGCAGCCTTGGGTCTCGTCGCCCGCTCGAAGGCGGTGCGGCGGCTGCTCACAATATCGGCGCAGTAACGACCGGGACCACTAAGCGACCCCGGTTCGCTGCAGGAGCGCACGGACGGTGGCAAGCATCACGCGGACGTGCTCCAGCGGTCCGGCCGAGCGGAAGAAGCTGATCTCGAGTCGGCAGCGTTCGTCGAAGTCGAGCGTCGACCGACCCCAAACCTGCCAAGGCCCCGTCATCCCGGGCCGGCGCTCCAGCCGCTCGGTATGCCAAAGCTCGTAGGTCTCGGCGTGGAAGCTCGTTGGGCGGGGGCCCACCAGCGCCATCTCGCCCCGCAAGACATTGAACAACTGGGGAAGCTCATCGAGGCTCGTTTTCCGAAGGATGCGGCCCAGCGCCGTGACCCGCGGATCGTTGCTGAGGCGGAAGTCAGGCCAAGGGACCTCGCTCTGGTCGCGTAGAGCATCCTTTAGCTCGTCTGCGTTCTTGAACATCGTGCGGAACTTGAAGAGGTCAAAGAGACGTCCCTCCTCTCCACAACGCCTCTGGCGGAACAAGACCGGAGCCGATGGGTCACCGAGCTTGATGAGCAACACGATCACGAGCATTGGGATTGAAGCGGCGAAGACGGCGCAGGCCGCACCGAGCACATCCAAGGCACGGTTTGCTGGGGGATAGGAGCCTCGGCTCATCCGTCAGTCGCCCTCATCGATGTCTACCGTTTGGCTGGGTCGCTGTGCTCCCCAGCGATCCAAACGCGGACAATCACCCTACGGCCTCGACGGCCCGCCCAAACAGTAGCCATCCGCCCTCGGCAGGTGGGAATTTCTGCCGGGCCAATGTCGGTTGTGGACTGACGCGGACTGGGCTTCATTTCCCCCTTGGTTTGCAGCGTGCTCACCACTAGCGGGAGGTTTGCGTCCCCAAAGCTGCACAAAAATCACCAATTGCTGACAAATAGTGCTCTAATTTGTCGCTAACAGCGAGAGAAACGTGGCGTTGGACGTCGCCGGGGGACTCCGCACGGTCAGGAACGGCAAGGTCAGGAACGGGACGGACTCTAGGGCACGAAATCGGGGAGAGGAATCGATTGATTACTCAGACCGCTTCATCACGGAAGCGACCGCGCACCGCTACGGAGAATGACGGCACGCCAGGCGCGATCTCAGCGCAAGCTCGCGATTCTCGCAGCGACCGTGAGATCGAACGCATCCGGCTGATTATCGCTGACTCCGACCCACTCGCGCGGCGCGTGATGCGCGACTCGCTGCAA
>JBKQJQ010000278.1:0-2605 GCA_052147875.1 Solirubrobacteraceae bacterium
GCCGCGGCCGCTGCCTCGGTGCCCTCAATGTTGATGCGGGGCAGGCGCGCGTCGAGCCACTTCGGCAGCCACCAGGTCGCCGGCCCGAGGATCTCGAGCACCGCGGGCAGCATCACACACCGCACGATGATCGCGTCGAGGAACACCGCCGCCGCCAACCCGAAGCCGAACTCCTTGACCGATCGCTCGTCCCCGAGCATGAACGACAGGAACACGCAGATCATGATCGCCGCCGCTGCCGTGATCACCCGGCCGGTGTAGGCGATCCCGTCGGTGACCGCTCGGGTCGCGTCCCGATGACGGACCCACTCCTCGCGCACGCGGGAGATCAGGAACACCTCGTAGTCCATCGACAAGCCGAAGACGACGGCGAACATCAGCACCGGTATCCAGGGCTCGACCGGGCCAGGCGTGATGCCCAGCGGTCCCGCCAGCCAGCCTTTCTGGAACACCAGCACGGTGACGCCGAGCGCACCGCCGATGCTGAGTAGGTTCATCAGCCCAGCCTGCACCGGGATCACGAGCGACCGGAAGATCACGAACAGCAGCAGCGCCGAAAGCACGACGACGATCCCGATGAACAGGGGCAGCTTGCTCGCCAGCACGTTGGAGAAATCGATCGACCCGGCCGTGAAACCGCCGACCAGCGCGTCGACGTGCAGCGACTGCTTGAGCGGCGGCAGCACCTCGTGACGCAACCTGTTGACGAGGTTGGTCGTCGCGGCGGCCTGTGGAGCCGATGCCGGATACGCCTCCATCACCGCGACCTTGCCCGACGGAGCGACCCGCGGCGGCGTCACAGCGACGACGTCAGGCGTCCGCGCGACCGCATCGCGCAACGTCGGCAGCGCCGTGCTCGCCGGCGTCCCGTGCAGCTCGACGGCGACCAACAGCGGCCCGTTGAAGCCAGGGCCGAAGCCCTGCGACAGCAGGTTGAAGGCCTTGTAGGTACTGGTGCCAGACGGGTCATTGCCAGCATCGCTGGTATCCAGCCGCATCGACAGGAACGGCACCAGGCAGACGAGCATCACCGCCAGCGCTCCGATCGCGAGCGGCCAGGGCCGTGACTGTACGATCGTGCTCCAGCGACGCCAGGAGGACTCGCGCGGCGGGGCTCCCCTGGCTTCACGCCGCCGAGCGGAACGGCTTGGACGCGCCACCCGATCGCCCCAGCGCGAGAGCAGCGCCGGCAGGACCGTGAGCGACGCGCTGAGCACCAGCAGGACGGCCAGCACCGAAGCGATCGCCAGGCCATACATGAAGTTCACGCCGGTGGCGAACATCCCCAGTAGCGCGATCGTGACGGTCGTGCCCGCAAGCAGGATCGCGCGCCCGGAGGTGTCCATCGCGCCGATCACGGCCGCGTCAACGTCGCCCGTTTTCCCGAAGTTCTCTCTGAAGCGGGTGACGATGAACAGCGCGTAGTCGATCCCGACGCCGAGCCCGATCATGATCGCCAGCTCCGGCGCGACGCTCGACATGTCCGTGATGTGCGTCGCCAGGCCCACCAGCGCGATGCCGCTGATCAGCCCCAGTCCGGCGGTTATCAGGGGCATCCCCGCGGCTATCAACGAGCCGAACGTCAGCAGCAGGATGACGAGTGCCGCGGCAACACCGACGGCGGTCGCCGGACCGATACTGAAGCCCTCGGCCTGCTCGATCACCTGGCCGCCGGCGGCCACCGTCAGGCCCGGCACGTGGACTGCGTTGACGGCGTCCAGCACCGGCTTGCCGGTGCTGTCGGCCAGCAGATTGGCCCGCTTGTCGTAGTTGATCGTCGCGAACGCGGTGTGCCCGTCATGCGAGATCTCGACCGCGCCGGCGGAGCCGTAGGGGCTCTCGACGCTGACTACATGCGGCATCTTGCTAACGCTCGCGAGCAGCGGCTCGATCGCGTTCTTGACGGCCGGTGACGTGACCGGCTCGTTGGCGCTGTGGAAGACGATCGTGTCGACGTCACCGCTTGCCGACTTGAACTCCTTGTTGAGGAGGTCCGTGACGTGCTGGGCCTCGGTCCCGGGGAGGCTGAAGTTGGTCGCGTACTGGCGACCGACGGCCGACGCGATCACCGTCGTGACGATCGCGATCGCGATCCATCCACCGATCACCCACTTGCGGTGCGTGATGCACCAGCGACTCAGTCTGATCATTCCCGCTGACCCTCCGGTCGTAGCCCACGCTGCCGCTATCACTGTAAAGGGTGCGCGTCGCAACCTCTGTAAACGGGGCGTGTTCGGCCGCGAGCGGCCGAGTGATCGCCGCTGCTAGGTTGACCGTATGTCCGCCGTCGGTGTACCCGCTCCGCGCCGCGATTCCGGCCCAAAGGTACGCGGCAACACACGGTTCGCGGCCGACATTCCGGTGGTCGGGCTGCTGCACGCCCGCCTTGTTCTGGCGCACGAGGCGCACGCGACGATCGCATCCATCTCGACCGCCGCGGCACGCGCGCTGCCCGGCGTCGTCGCCGTCCTGACCGCCGCCGATCTGCCGCTCAAAGCCTCCGGCCCGGGACGGCTCTATGAGCCGCTGGCGCGCGAGGAGGTCGTCTACGCCGGCCAGCCGCTGGCGGTCGTGGTCGCCGAGAGCGAGGCGATCGCTCAGGACG
>JBKQJQ010000279.1:0-3375 GCA_052147875.1 Solirubrobacteraceae bacterium
GCGCTTCGCATGGGCGAAGCCAAGAAGTTCAAGTCTTACGAGCAGCGAGTCACGCGGATCAGCGCCTTCGAGGAGGAGCTGGAGCACTACACGGACGCGGAGCTGCGCGAGTCGGCCGACGAGCTACGCGAGCGGGCCCGCAACGGCGAGTCACTCGAGGAACTGCTGTACGAGTGCTTCGCGCTCGTCCGCGAGGCGGGCAAGCGCTCGATGGGGATGCGCCACTTCGATGTGCAGCTGATCGGCGGCATGGTCCTCCACGACGGCTGCATCGCCGAGATGAAGACCGGCGAGGGCAAGACGCTGACCGCGACCCTGGCCGTGGTCCTGAACTCGCTGGGCGGCCGGGGCGTGCACGTGGTAACCGTCAACGACTACCTGGCGCGCCGCGACGCGATGTGGATGAAGCCCGTCTACGACATGCTCGGCGTTACCGTCGGGGTGCTGCAGAACATGCAGCCCTACGAGGAGAAGCGCGTGGCGTACGCGGCCGACGTGACGTACGGCACCAATTCCGAGTTCGGTTTCGACTACCTGCGCGACAACATGGCCAAGTCGCTGGAGGAGAAGGTCCAGCACGGCGGCCGGCCGAAGCCCGAGGAGGGCAAGTCGCCGTACCACACCTACGCGATCGTCGACGAGGTCGACAACATCCTGATCGACGAGGCGCGGACGCCGCTGATCATCTCCGGCGCGCCTGAGCAGGCCGCCGACCTGTACGCGCAGTTCGCCCGGCTGGCGCCGCAGATGACGCGCGGCGAGACGCCGCTGGGGATGGACCCGCGGACCAAGAAGGAGTTCGTCGCCGACTTCGACTACGAGATCGACGAGAAGCACAAGACGGTCTCGGTCACCGAGCAGGGCGTCGCCAAGGCCGAGCGTTTCCTGCGAATCGATCATCTGTACCGGGCCGAGAACGGCCATCTCGTCAACCACCTGCAGCAGGCGCTGAAGGCCGAAGCGCTCTACCACCGCGACGACGACTACGCGGTGATCGACGGCGAGGTCAAGATCATCGACGAGTTCACCGGCCGGATCCTCGAGGGCCGCCGTTGGTCCGAGGGTCTGCACCAGGCGGTCGAGGCCAAGGAGGGGGTCCGGGTTCAGGAAGAGAACCAGACGATGGCCACGATCACGCTTCAGAACTACTTCCGGATGTACGACAAGCTCGCCGGGATGACTGGTACCGCCCTGACCGAGGCGACCGAGTTCATGAAGATCTACGAGCTGCCGGTCGTCCAGATCCCGACCAACATGCCGATGGTCCGCGACGACTGCAACGACCAGGTCTACAAGACCAAGGACGGCAAGTGGGCGGCTGTCGTCAACGAGATCGCGACCCGTAACGAGGCCGACCAGCCGGTGCTGGTCGGCACGATCAGTGTCGAGGTCTCCGAGCTGCTGTCGGATCAGCTGACCAAGAGGGGAATCAAGCACAGCGTGCTGAACGCGAAGCCCGAGTTCGCCGAGCGTGAGGGCGAGACGATCGCCGAGGCGGGCGCACCGGGCGCGGTCACGATCGCGACCAACATGGCCGGCCGCGGCGTCGACATCAAGCTCGGCGGCAACGCCGAGCACCTCGCATCGCTCGAGGTCGCAAAGCTCGGCCTGCAGCCGGGGATGCCCGACTACGACGACCACTACGCCAAGGTGGTGCCGTCGATCGAGGCCCGAATCGCTCAGCAGCGCGAGCAGGTGCTGGAGGCCGGCGGCCTGTTCATCCTCGGCACTGAGCGTCACGAGTCGCGGCGGATCGACAACCAGCTGCGAGGCCGCTCCGGCCGCCAGGGCGACCCTGGCGAGTCGCGTTTCTTCCTGTCGGCCCAGGACGACCTCGTGCGGCTGTTCGCCGGCGAGCGGATCTACAAGATCCTCGACCGGCTCGGGACGACCGACGACGAGGGCAATGAGGAGCCGATCGAGGCCGGGATGCTCTCCAAACAGATCGAGAAGGCGCAGAAGAAGGTCGAGGAGCAGCACTTCCTGATGCGCAAGCACACGCTCGAATACGACGACGTGCTCAACCAGCAGCGCGACGTGATCTACACGTACCGCGACGAGGTGCTGGAGGGCCGCGACATGTCCGACAAGGGTCGCGAGGAGATCGTCAACGTGCTCGAGCGGCTGGTCGAGGAGTACACGGCCGGCGACTTCATCGAGGATTGGGACTACGACGGCCTGATGCGCCGCGTCGAGGAGATCTTCACTCCCAGCGACGAGCTGCAATCGCTCGACCACACGCGGATCGACCGCGAGGACCTGACGCTGCGGCTGCAGGAAGAGGCGCTCGCCTGGTACGACCAGCGCGAGGAGCAACTCGGCGAGGAGCTGATGCGGGCGCTCGAGCGGTTGCTGCTGCTCGAGATCATCGACCAGCGCTGGCAGGAGCACCTATACGACATGGACTACCTGCGCGAGGGCATCCACCTGCGCGGGTTCGCCCAGATCGAGCCGCTGGTCGCCTACAAGAACGAGGCGTTCGACCTTTTCCGGGACCTTATGAACAGCATCTGGACCGACTTCGCGCGGCTGATCTTCCACGTCGAGGTGACGCTGCAGGATCCAAACGGCGGTCCCCCGCCGCCGGCGAGTCATCCCAGCCCTGCGCGGAGTTCCGCGACCGGCGGTGGCCGGGTCAGCTACTCGGGCGGCAGCGGCGCCGTCGCGGGCGCCGGCGCGATGGCGATGGCGGCCGCAGGGGCTGGCTACGGTCAGGATTACGCTGAGGCGCAGGAGGCGTTGGGGGGCGTGCCGGTCGTCGAGCAGCGCCGCGTCGACGAGAACCAGCAGATCGGGCGCAACGACCCATGCTGGTGCGGGTCGGGCAAGAAGTTCAAGAAGTGCCACGGCGCCTGAGCGCAGGCGCTTTGTAACAACTTCGCATCTTTAGGGCCACCCGCCGCCGGTCGCGCGGGACCCTTGTTCGATCGTATGCCATATAGGCGTAGGATCGAACTCGACTCCCAACTGGCCGCGCTCGCGGCCCGTCAGTACGGAATCGTCAACCGAGAGCAGCTGTTCACGCTGGGCTTCAGGCGTGACGCGATCACCTACCGGCGCTCGCACAAACAGCTGTGTCCGGTTCATCTCGGGGTCGGTCGGCCGCCAAACACGCCGCTCGAGCGCGCCAGTGCGGCCGTGCTCGCCCGTGGACCAGGGGCGCCCTCAGCCACTCCTCAGCCCTCACCCCTCTGGGGCCTTGCCCGCGTCTGGCGGCTGCCCCTGCACGTCACGTGCCCCGACCAACTGCGCCGTCCCCCGATCGTCACGCACAAATCTCCGGGCCTCACGCGCGCCGACATCCGCGTCCAGCTGGGCATCCGCGTCACCAGCACCGCCCGGACCTTCCTCGACTGCACGCCCGAGTTGGCGGAC
>JBKQJQ010000280.1:0-15389 GCA_052147875.1 Solirubrobacteraceae bacterium
GTGGTTCACCGTTGCGGTGATGCGAGCCGCTCGCCGAGCTGCTCGCGGGTTCGCGACCCCTCGAGGTCGAGCTTCTGGTAGATGTGGCCGAGGTGCGTGCCGACCGTCGTGGTTGTCACGAACAGCGCCTGGGCTATCTCTCGGTTGGTCATCCCGCCGACCGCGAGATCGGCCACGCGACGCTCGGATGGGGTGAGCGACTCGGGACCCCACAGACGTTCGCGTCGTGGATGTGCGCCCGTGGCGAGCAGTTCGTCACGGGCGCGCCGCGGCGGCGGCCGCGCGTCAGGCCGCGGCGTCGGCCGGGACTTCGCGCCGGGTGCGAACGGGCAGCGTGATCCGCCGTAGCGGCGGGGTCTGGAGCTGGGCCTTGATCTCGACGAATCGGAACACCACGCGTCCGAGCCGCAGGACGTCGCCGTCGGAGAGGTAGGAGACGGTCACCTTGCGGCCGTTCACAAACGTGCCGGTCGAGCTGCGGTCATCGAGCACCCTGACGCCATCTCCGCGCTGCGCGACGATCGCGTGCCGGCGCGAGACGTGCAGGTCCTCGAGCCGGACGTCGGAGATCAGCCCACGACCGATGTGGATCAGCGGCCGATCGAGCGGCAGTAGATGGACGGCGCCGCCGTCCTCGACCTCCAGGTAACGGCCGGGCGGCGCGAGCTCTCGCGGCATGCATCGCGCGCGCGTGCGGTGATCGAGCATCGCGAACGCGTTGGCGTAAGACGGATGTTTTGCATCGAGGCCGAGCGTCGGCCGCTCGGCGTGGTGAGGGCTGGGCGACAGCCCGTGGGGGCGCTGGGCTTGGATGGTCATGCCTACACCCCACCATCTGACGCGAACACCAACCTCAGATCGCGCGAAGAACTGCCGAAGCGCTTGCTGAGAGAACCCTGAGCGCCGCGTCTGTCAGGGGTGTGGGATCTCGTAGTGGCTATAGCCCCCTCGAGATCCCACACCCTCTACTACTTGAGCTCGACTGACCCGCCGGCCTCTTCGATGTCGGCCTTGAGCTTGTCGGCCTCGGCCTTCTCGATGCCCTCCTTGACAGGCTTCGGGGCCTCGTCGACGAGCGCCTTGGCCTCCTTGAGGCCGAGACCCGTCGCCGCACGGACGACCTTGATCACCTGGATCTTCTTGTCGCCCGGGGCGGTCAGGATGACGTCAAACGCGGTCTGCTCCTCAGCCGCCTCGGCGCCGCCGTCGGCAGCAGCCGCGCCGGCCGCCGGGGCAGCTGCGGCGACCGCGGTCGCGGAGACGCCGAACGTCTCCTCGAGCGCCTTGATCCGCTCGGACAGCTCGAGGACGGAGATCGTCTTCAGCTCGTCGATCCAATCCTGAGTACTGGTTGGCATGGTTCCTCCTTATTCGTCGGACGGTTCCGCGTCCGACGCGGCTTCCGCTTCTTGTTCAGATGGTTGTTCAGGCTCGGCCGTGGCCTCGGCCTCGGCTTCAGGCTCCGCTGCCGCCTCCGCCGCCGGCTCCTCGGCCGCGGCGGGCTCGGCGGCCGGCACTGGCTCGGGCTCCTCCGCAGCGGCCGGCTCTGGCTCGGGCTCCTCCGCAGCGGCCGGCTCTGGCTCGGGCTCCTCCGCTGCGGCCGGCTCCTCGGTAGCGGCCGGCTCGGGCTCGGGCTCGGCCTCGGCCGCTGCCGGCTCTGGCGCAGCCGCCGGCGGCTCCCCGGACACCAGTCCCTGGTCGGCGATCGCCTGCAGCTGGATCGCGAGCCCGCCGATCAGCGCGTTCAGCCCCCGGACCAGCCCGGTCAGCGGCGCGGCGATCGTGCCCACCAGCTGCGCGTGCAGCACCTCGCGCGCGGGCAGGCGTGCGATCGACCGCACGTCGTCGGCGCTCAGCAGCGCGCCGTTCAGCAGCCCGCCCTTGAAGTCGAGCAGGTGGAGCTGGCGCGAGGCGTCGCTCAGTGCCTTGGCCGCGACGGCGGCGTCGCCGTGGACGAGCGTCAGCGCCGTCGGGCCGATCAGCATCGGCTTGAGCTCTTCGGCACCGGCCTTGTCGGCCGCCCGCTCGCTGAGCGAGTTCTTGACGATCCGGAAACGTGCGTCGGCATCGCGCAGCCGCGCCCGCAGATCGGCGACCTGCGACACGGAGATGCCGCGGTAGTCGACCGCGAAGATCGCCTCCGCCGCGCCGATCTGCTCGGCGATCTCGTCTACGACTGCTGCTTTCTGATCCCTGTTCATAGCGCTCTCTCTCACGAGAAACGCCCGCTCACAGGCGGGCGTCGAATCCACGCGACAGCTGGCTGCCGGGCGCTCGAGGCTCCGCCTGCCCCGGGCTTACGCGCGCTGTCGGCCGGAGGTCTGGGGCGTGTCTCTTGTGTGGCTGGTTGCGATTCTAGGCCGCGACCGGCTCCTCGACGATGTCGCGCGTGCGCGACGGGTCGACCTTGACGCCGGGACCCATCGTGGTCGCGAACGTGACTGACCGGATGTAGCGGCCCTTGGCCGCCGAAGGCTTGGCGCGGATCAGCTCGTCCATCACCGCCGCGTAGTTCTCGAGCAGCTTGCGCTCGTCGAAGTCGCTCTTGCCGATCACGAGGTGGACGATCGCGGTGCGGTCAGTGCGGTACTCGACCTTGCCGGACTTGGACTCCTCGACCGCCTTGGCGACGTCCATCGTAACCGTGCCCACCTTGGGGTTCGGCATCTTGCCGGCCGGACCGAGGATCCTCCCGAGCCGACCGACGATCGGCATCATGTCGGGGGTCGCGATCGCGACATCGAAGTCGTCAAAGCCGTCCTGGATCCGCTGCGCGAGGTCCTCGCCACCGACGATGTCTGCACCGGCCTCCTCGGCCTCGCGTGCCTTGTCGCCCTGGGCGAAGACGGCGATCTTGACGTCCTTGCCGAGCCCATTCGGGAGCGCGATCGTCCCGCGCAGCTGCTCGTCGGCGTGGCGGACGTTGAGCCCGGTGCGCACGTGAACCTCGACTGACTCGTTGAACTTCGCGCCAGCGAGCTGCTTGACGAGTTCGATCGCCTCCGCCGGCGAGTACTCGCGCGAGCGGTCGAGGCGCTGCTTGGCATCCAGATAGGCCTTGCCGTGCTTGGCCATCGTCACACCACCTCCACGCCCATCGAGCAGGCGGTGCCGGCGATGATGTTGGCGGCCGCGTCGATGTCGTTCGCGTTCAGGTCCTTCATCTTCTTCTCGGCGATCGCCTTGAGCTGATCGCGCGTGATCCTCGCGACCTTGTCGCGGTGGGGCTCGGCCGAGCCCTTCTCGAGCGACAGCGCCTGCTTGATCAGCACCGCGGCCGGCGGGCTCTTGGTGATGAACGTGAACGAGCGGTCCTCGTAGACGGTGATCACGACCGGGATCACGGTGCCCGCGTCAGCCTGCGTCTGGGCGTTGAACGCCTTGACGAACTCCATGATGTTGACGCCGTGCTGACCCAGCGCCGGGCCGACGGGTGGCGCCGGGCTCGCTTGGCCGCCGACCGCCTGCAGCTTGATTTGTGTGAGGACCTTCTTTGCCATGGATCCGAGAGCTTAGCCGCCGGCGCTAGATCTTCTTGACCTGGTCGAAGCCGACCTCGACCGGCGTCTCGCGCCCGAAGATCGAAACCAGCACCTTCAGCCGCTGCGCGTCCTCGTTGACCTCGGAGATCTCACCGGAGAAGTCCGACAGCGGCCCGGACACGACCTTCACGGACTCGCCGATCGAGAACTGGGCGCGGCTGCGTGGACGCTCGGCGGGCTCCTGATGCAGGAGCCGGTCGACCTCGGCCTGCGTCAGCGGCACCGGCTCGTTGGAGGCGCCCACGAAACCCGTCACCCCGGGGGTCCCTTTGACCAGTGACCACGAGTCCTCGTTGAGGTCCATCTGGACCAGCACGTAGCCGGGCATCGTGCGCTTCTCGACCGTCACCTTCTGGTTGTCCTTCATCTCCGAGACGGACTCGGTCGGGACGACGATCTGACGCACAGCGCGCTTCTGGTTGAGCGACACGACTCGGTGCTCGAGGTTGTGCTTGACCTTGTTCTCGTGGCCAGAGTAGGTGTTTACGACATACCAGCGGAACATGTTCTCTCTTCGGCCGAGGCCTCTATTTCAGGATGAAGTTCATGAGCCGAGTTGCAACCGTGTCGGCGACGCCGAGATAGACGCCGGCCACAATCACGAACCCGATCACGACCCCGGTGGCCTGCACCACCTGCCGGCGATCTGGCCACTGTACCCGTTGGAGCTCGCGCCAGCTTGCTTGCAGGAACGTGACGACACGGACGCCGAGCCAGGCACGGTGGGCGTGCTCCGGTGCCGGGGCACCGTCCGTGGTCAACTCACGGCCGCCACCATCGCCTGAACCCCCACCGGAGTCCTCTGCCCCGTCCTCGTCGAAGTCATCGTCAAACGCCTCCACGCCGTCGTCCTCGGGCTCGGCTGCGCCGCTGTCATCTTCGGAGGCCAGATCGGGCCGTCCCAACGCCAGCTGCGCTTCTGCGAGCTCGACGTCCGGTGCGGAGTGCTCCAGCGCGGCCGGCAGCTCGAGCTCCTGGTCGCGGTCAGCCCCGGCGGTGGCGACTGTCGGGCGTGAAATCTGGGCAGGGGCCGGACGGCGGCTTCGCCGCTCCTTGGCGCGTTTGCGGTTGCGGGCCACGGACTACTCGGGTCGCGTGGTCAGCGCGTCTCGCGGTGCGCCGTGTGGCGCCTGCACCAGCGGCAGTATTTGCGCAGCTGCAACCGCTCCGGGTTGTTCCGCTTGCTCTTGTTAGTTTGGTAGTTCCGGCGCTTGCACTCTTCGCATGCGAGAGTGGCTGCGATCCGAACGTCTCCACGGGCCATTGCGCGCTTCTCGACGAGGTGATCAGGGACTCGGCCACCGAGCCACGGGCGTCAGAACTAACGCCGCCCGGCGCCGCTGCTGAGTGTAGCGGCCCGCCCGCCGCTGCGGGCATCGTTACGCGCTCGACATGAATTGCGGTAGCCGGGAACAATCCCCGGCATGCTGCGGCTGATCGGCATCGTCATCTCGATCGGGATTGCGGACTCGCTCAACCCGACCACGGTCGCGCCCGCGCTCTATCTCGCCGGCGCCGAGCACGCCCGCGTGCGGGTGCTGGAGTTCACCGCGGCCGTGTTTGCCGTCTACTTCTTGGGTGGACTCGTAATCGCGCTTGGTCCCGGGCAGCTGCTGCTGTCGCAGATCCCCCACCCCAGCCGGCACCTGAGCTACGTACTCGAGATCGTCGCCGGTGTCTCGATGCTCACCGCCGCCGCGTTCCTGTGGGGCTACCGCGACCGGCTGCCGGCACGCGAAGCGAGCTCGGAGTTGCGCTTTCAGCGGCGGTCGAGCGCGCTGCTGGGAGCGACGATCACCGCGGTCGAGCTGCCGACTGCGTTTCCATATTTCGCCGCGATCGCGGCGATCGTCGGCTCGGGCTACGACATCGTCCGCCAGACGATGCTGCTGGTGCTGTTCAACGTCTGCTTCATCTTGCCGCTGCTGGCGATCATCGCCGTGCTGACGTTTGCTGGCCCGAACGCCGGTCGGATGCTCGCGACCGGGCGCAGCTGGCTCGAGGCTCACTGGCCGACCGTGCTCGCGCTGCTCGCACTGGCCGCTGGGCTGTTTGTGACGTTCCTCGGCGTCACCGGTCTCGGCAGCCTGCACCACAACGACTTCGGCACCTTCTCTCGGCGCGTGCGCAAGCTCTTGCACCTGCACTCGTAGCGCTGCGCCCCGCAGCCGCTCGACATATGCTGTTGGTCGTGGGAGACGAGCTCGACCTGAGAAGGTTGCTCGAGCTGCAGCGGGTGCTGGGCAGCGGCCTGCCGGAGATCGTCGGCAACCTGATGACCGATCTCGAGCGCGCGATCGACGAGATCGATACGGGAATGGCGGCCGGCGACTCTCACGTGGTCGCCCACGGCGCTCATGCGGCGCGCAACAGCGCCCTGATGCTCGACGCGCACCCGATGCTCGACGCCCTGAGCGAGATCGAGCTGTCCGCGCGCGCGGGTGACCTGCGGGCGGCTGCAGGCGGCGTCGAGCGGCTCAACTCCACCTGGCCGGCGGTGCGTGCGCGGCTTGAGCGCGAGATGTCCTCGACATAGCCAGAGCCCCGCAGAAATCCCCGCAAATCGCGAGTTAGGCTCGGAAAACTACGCAGTGCTTGCGGATAGTTGCTCATTAGTCTCCACAAATGCTGCACTTTCCGGTGCTGCGTCCATAACTGTGCTCAGATGGCCCGCAGATGGCTCGGAGTGGGTTCAGGCTGTTACTGGTAGCGGTGGTGGGCGCCGGGTCGGGGCTTGCGCTGAGCGGCGGAGCCTGGTCCGGGCTGCCGCTGATCTGTCTCGGCGTCGCGACGATCGCGCTGATCGTGCTCGCGGGGTGGCTGCTTTCGCATCAGACCCGGCTCATCGCGGCGAACAACGCGCTGCGGCGGCGCAACCACGAGCTCGAGGCCGCCAGCGACGCGAAGACGAGGTTTGTGGCCAACATGTCGCACGAGCTCCGCAACCCACTCAACGCCGTGCTCGGCTTCACCGAGCTGATGCGCGACGGCCGCACCGGTCCGCTCACCGGGTGCCAGCGCGAGCACCTGGAGATCGTTCATGGCAGCGCACGGCACCTGCTCACGCTGATCAACGACACGCTCGACCTGAAGCGAATCGAGGCTGGGCACGTGCGCCTCGAGCCCGAACCGGTAGAGCCTGCGGCGATCGCGGCCGCCTGCGCGAGCTCGCTCGCCACGCTGTCGGCACAGCGTGGGATATACGTCGAACTCGATCCGCGACCGGTTGGGACGGTGATGCTCGACCCGGTCCGGCTGCGCCAGGTGGTCCTCAACTACCTGTCGAACGCGATCAAGTTCAGTCCTGCCGGGGGCCGCGTTACGGTCGTCATGCGCCGTCAGGCGGACAGGTTGCTGCTCGAGGTCTCAGACAGCGGACCGGGAATCGCCACCGCCGATCAGGATCGCGTGTTCGACGAGTTCTTCCAGCTGCCGGGACGTGACCGCAGCGGCAGCGGCCTCGGGCTCTCGGTCACCAAGCTGATCGTCGAGACCCAGGGAGGCGAAGTGGGCGTCCGCAGCGTTTTCGGGCTCGGCAGCACCTTCTACGCCTCGATCCCAGCCGTACTCGTGACTTCGCCGGCGCCGCCGCTCTGGCTGCGCGGCACGCCCGAGCTGCTCTGTCCCAGCCGTCGAACGGAGGCGGCACGGCCACTTGTAACCCGATGATGGCCGGCAGCGGACACGGACCCGTGCTCGTGGTCGAGGATCACCCCGTCAATCGGATGCTGCTCGAGCGAGTGCTCGAGCTCGAGGGGCTCGACGTGATCGCGGCAGGCTCGATTGCCGAGGCCGAGCACGCGCTCGAGTCGTGCGTGCCGGCCGTGATCGTGCTCGACCTGCACCTGCCCGACGGCTACGGGCTCGATCTCGCGCGCGAGCTCAAGCGCGACCCGGCGACGTCCGCGTGCGCAATCGTCGCCTGCACCGCCGGCCCGGTCGCCGGGGAGGAGGCGCTCGCGCGCGCGGCCGGCTGCGCGGAGTACGTCACGAAGCCGATCGACACCCGCCGGTTCGCGCAGCTCGTCAGCTCACTGATCCCCGCACCCGCCCATCGATAAGACGTCAGCTCTGGGTCTCGGCGCGGGCTTGGCGCACGAGCTTGCGCATTCCGTTCAGCCACCGCTCGTGCTGGGACCCCTTGAGCGCCATGAAGTCGGCCACCTGCTGGTGTGGGAGGATCAAGAAGCGCTCCTCGCGCACGCCGGCGACCACCGCCGCCGCGACCTCATCCGGCTCGAGCAGCCCACCCGCGACCAGCGGCGCGGCGCCAACCGGGTCCTCGAGCGCGACGTCGAGCATCGGCGTGCGGACAGCCTGCGGACACAGGCAGGAGACCTTGATCCCGGCGTCGCCGTGGGTGATCGCGAGCCACTCGGCGAGCGCCACTGCGGCGTGCTTGGTGATCGAGTACGCGAGCGCCGACACCTGGGTCAGCAGACCCGCGGCCGAGGCGGTGCTCAGCAGGTAGCCGTCGCCTCGCTCGAGCATCTCCGGGAGCACCGCGCGCGCCGCCCAGATATGGGCCATCACGTTGATCTCCCAGGTCGCCTGCAGCTCGGCGTCGGACGCCTCCGGGCCGCCCGCCGGACCGGGCACGCCGGCGTTCGAGAAGAACATGTCGATCGGCCCGTCGGCCTCGCGCGCACGATGCACAAGCGCGGTGATCTCCGCCTCCTTGCCGACGTCGGCTTCGATCGCGAGTCCACCAATCTCGCTCGCCACCGTCTCGGCGGCTTCGAGTTCGAGGTCGGCGACCACGACGCGCGCGCCCTCGGACGCAAAACGCCTCGCGCATGCGCGGCCGATCCCGCTCGCGGCGCCGGTCACTACAACGTGCTTGCCGGTCAGCTCCATCGCCTGCGCTCCTTGTCTGTAGCGGACCGCGAAAGGTAAACGACGGCTATGCGCTGCCGAGCGCGACGCCGGCGGCGACGATCAGCGCGCCGCCCAGCGCGACCTGCAGGAGACTGGTGCGCAGCGGCACCGACAGAAAGCGCTTGCGGATCAGCGAGATCGCGATCAGCTCGATGCTGACCACGGTCCCGGCCACGATCAGCGCCGTGTGGACGTCGCCGATCAGGAATGGGAGCGTGTGAAACACGCCCCCGAGGACGGTCATGACGCCGGTCACGACGCCACGGGCGACCGCCGATCCGCGACCGGTCTCGCGACCGGTGTCCGACAGCGCCTCAGAGAAACCCATGCTGATGCCGGCACCGACGGCGGTCGCGAGGCCGACGAACAGCGCCGCGTGCGAGCCGGACAGGAGCGCTGCCGCGAAGATCGGCGCCAGCGTCGACAGCGTGCCGTCGATCAGGCCCACCAGACCCGGCTGGATGTAGCGCAGCAGCAGGGCGCGCTCATCGAGGTTTCTGAACGCCGCGAAGTTCTGTTCCACCGCGGAGACTATAGCAACTGTGTTATAATTAGGGCTACCTTAGAAGATGCCCGATTCGCTCAGGACAAGCCCCACCCGTGGCTCAGAAGAGCTGACGCGCCTGCTCCACAGCCGCGGCCAGCGCTCGACCCCGCAGCGAAACGTGATCCTGCGGGAGTTGCGCCGTCGCTCGCACCACGCAACCGTCGACGAAATCCGGCGCTCGGTCAGGGACGCGCTGCCCGGCACCTCAACGCCGACCGTGTACGCAACACTCGAGCTGTTGGTCGAGCTCGGGCTCGCGCGACGGATCGTCACCGGGCTCGGCCCTGCGCTGTACGACGGACGGACCGAGCATCACCAGCACCTCGTTTGCCGCAGCTGTGGCCGGGTCGAGGATCTCGACGTCGAGCTCGACTCCGCGCCGCTGCTGAACGCCGCGGCGACGTCGGGCTTCCAGGCCGATTCGGCCGAGTTGGTGATCTCCGGGCTGTGCGCCGACTGCGCTCGGACGTCCACTGAGCGGCGCCCGGACGTCTACTGAGCGCTGACACCGGCCACGGCCCGCGCGCGCTGGCGCTCGGGCGTGATCCGGATGACGTTCCACGCCAGCCCGACGCGTTCCATCGCCGAGATGATCAACCCCGAGACGTCGATCTCCCACCACCGCAGGCCGTGGTAGGCGGAGCGCGGGAACGCATGATGGTTGTGGTGCCACGACTCGCCCAGCGACAGCACCGCCAGCCAGCCGACGTTGGTCGACTGATCGTCGACGTCGAATCGCCTGCCCCCGAAGAAGTGACAGATCGAGTTGACGGACCAGGTTATGTGGTGGACGAAGAAGATCCGCACCAGGCCGCCCCAGATCAGCCCGCGGATCGCGCCGCCGAGCGTGAAGCCGTCCAGCACGTAGCCGGCCAGTGTCGGCACCAGCAGCGAGAGCGCAACCAGCACCGGGAAGCGCCGACCGATCTTGCGCATCGCGGGGTCCTCGTACAGCTCGGTCGCGTAGCGCTTCCAGTCGGCCTGGCCCTGAGTCTCGAACAGCCAGCCGACGTGTGCGTGCCAGAGGCCGGACAGGCCGCTGCCGTGGCCGACGTGTGGGCTGTGGGGATCGCCCTCGCGGTCGGTGTGCGCGTGGTGCTTGCGGTGGTCCGCGACCCAATCCATGACCGAGCCCTGGGCTGACAGCGAACCGAGCACCGCGAGCGTCCGCTCGATCCACGGATACGTCTGAAACGCCCGGTGGGTCAACAGCCGGTGAAACCCGATCGTGATCCCGATCGCGCTCAGCAGGTACATGACGACCAGGATTCCGATGTCGGCCGCGTCGACCGCCCGGTTCCAGAGCAGCACGATCGCTGCCAGCACGCCCAGGAACGGCACCACGACCCCGAGCAGGTTTGCTGTGCGTTCAGCGCGAGTCATCGTGCTCCAAGGCTCTCATACGTGATCGTCTTATTCTTGAGCTATTACGTGACCCTCCGAGGTCAATTCTTGTTACTCAGCTATAAAAAAGCTCTCTTCTCCGCAGTCGTCCGGGCTCCCGGCGGCCACGCCGGCGACCCAGTCCAGATGCGGGGCGGTCCAGCGCCGCAGCCCGGGCGCGAGCTCAACGACATCCATGAGTTGACCCTACCGTCGTGCGATGCTTGCCCGCGGATGGACGACCCAAGACTGAGCCCGAACACCGCGCGCAACCGCCGAGCCTGGGACGGCTTCTCGGATGAATACCAAGCGCTGCACTCAGAGCAGCTGCGCAAGTCCGGCGGTCTTGCCTGGGGCGTCTGGCAGCTGCCCGAGTCCGAGCTGCAGGTGCTGGGCGATGTCGAGGGTAAGGACGTGCTCGAGCTCGGGTGCGGCGCCGCGCAATGGGCGATCGCGCTGACCCGGCTGGGAGCGAAGGTCACCGGCCTTGACGTGTCTGCGCGCCAGCTCGAGCACGCACGCGAGCTGATGGAGCGGGCCGGAGTTGAGTTCCCGCTCGTAGAAGCGAGCGCCGAGGCCACTCCGTTCGCGGACCGCTCGTTCGACATCGTTTTCTGCGACTGGGGCGCGATGACGTTCGCCGACCCCTACCTGACGGTCCCTGAGGTGGCCCGGCTTCTGCGGACCGGCGGGCTGTGATCTACCAGCTGCCGTACGGCGAGTGGATCAGGCTGTTCGTCGAAAACGGGCTCGCGATCGAGTCGCTGATCGAGCTGCGCCCGCCGCCTGACGCGGCCTCGAGCTACCGGACTGAGCAGGACCGCGAGTGGGCCCGGCGTTGGCCGATGGAGCAGATATGGCGCCTACGCCGGGTCGACAAGCGATGACCATCCACCCCGCGCTCTGGTGCCCGCGCGCCCGCCGCCGTGCGCGGCCACAGATATGATCCCCGCCGGCGATGAGGCTCGCCTTCGATCGCGCAACGCTGCGCTGATGGCCTCTAAGAGCGTTTCCCGAGCAAACTTAGGTGGGGCGCGAAGTGGCTGATCGACTCGCGATCGAAGCGGCGGCGGATTACTCAGAGCGGATCCTCGACGAGGTCGAGCGGGCCGTCGTCGGCAAGCGCGATGTGCTCGAGCTCGTGCTGCTGGCGCTGTTGGCCGACGGGCACGTCCTGATCGAGGACAACCCGGGCCTCGCAAAGACCCTGATCGCGAGGTCGTTCGCCGCCGTCACCGGGCTACGCTTCGCGCGCGTTCAGTTCACCCCCGATCTGATGCCGTCCGACATCACCGGCAGCTCGATCTACGACCAGCGGCTGTCGACATTCGAGTTCCGGCCGGGTCCGATCTTCACCAACGTCCTGCTGACCGACGAGGTCAACCGCGCGCCGCCCAAGACGCAGGCGGCGCTGCTGGAGGCGATGCAGGAGCGACAGGTGACCAGCGACGACCGGACCCGGGCGCTCGAGCCACCGTTTCTCGTGCTGGCGACCCAGAACCCGATCGAGTTCGAGGGCACCTACCCGCTTCCGGAAGCGCAGCTCGACAGGTTCCTCGTTCGGCTGACCGTCGGGTATCCGTCGCCCGAGGACGAGTGGCGGATGCTGTCGCGTCGAGCCGCGCGCGAAACCGACGAGCTGGCCCTTTCGACGGTCGTCGAACGCGATCGGGTACTGGCGATGCAGCGGGCGGTCGAGGGCGTGGAGGTCACCGAGAGCATCGGCCGCTACATCGTCGAACTGGTCACCGCGACGCGGACCCACGCGAGCGTCCAGGTCGGCTCGAGCCCGCGCGGAACGCTCGCGCTGCTGAAGCTCTCGCGCGCCCGCGCGGCTCTGCGACGGCGTGACTACGTCACCCCCGACGACGTCAAGGAGGTCGCGATCCCCGCGCTCGCGCACCGGATCCTGCTGTCCCCCGAGCTCTGGGTACAGCGGGTCGCGGGCGCCGACGTGATCGCGGAGTGCTTGAAAAATGTCGCCGTGCCGTCGGCCGAGTACGAACCCAGCTAGCGCCCGACGCCCGCGACGTAGCGCGCAAGCCGGCTGACCGCCGCCACCACGGCGACGACCGCCGCCGCACCGATCGCCGTGACGCCGACCGCGTGGCTTGGTGCGACGCGCACCCCGATCGTCGCGGCCGCGCCGGCGGCGGCCCCCAGCGCCGCGATCCCCAGCACGTGCGCGACGCGGCTGGTGACCACGCCGCGCTCGATCCCCGCCACGCCGCGCAGCTCGACCGACTGCTGGGCGAGCTCACTGACCAGTAGCAGCCCGCCGGCGAACAGCGGCGCGAGCGCAAGCGTGTCGCCGTGACGCAGCAGAAACGCCGTTGTCAAGAGCGCCAGCGCCGCCAGCACCGCCGACGACCAGGCGGCCACGAGTCCGATCAGCAGGCACAGCTCAGACAGCCCCGCCAGCGTCAGCGCGAGCCCGACCGCGGAGCCGGCGTCGGCGGCGACGAGCGCCCCCAGGACGCCGACCAGCGCCACCGCGCTCACTGCGAGCCCTACGCGCGCAACATCGGCCGGGCCGAACGTCGGAATGCGCTCACCTCCTCCAATACCGGCGCGAGCGGGATCTCGCTGGACCAAACGCCGACCGCGACGCCGAGCGCTCGCAGGCGCGAGCGGACCGCGTCGCGCTGCAGCCGCCATAGACGGTGTGCGAGTTGATCCGCGCTCGACGGGCCCGCCTGCACAAACGACAGCGGCGAGACCTCGATCACGGTCAGGTCCCGGCCACGGCTGCGCAGATCGAGCAGCAGGTGCAGTGAACGTTCGTCCAGCAGCGGGGTGAGCGCGACGATCAGCGCAGCCGGGGGCAGTACCCGCGCCGGGATGCTGGCCGCTCCGCGCCAGGCGTAGCTGAAGGCGATCTGGCTCGCGAGCAGCGAGTCGATGATCCGGTACAGCTGCCTGGTCCCAAACGCCGGCTCAAGCCAAGTCAGGGTGCCGCCGAAGTCCACCAGCGCGACCCGGTCGCGGCGAGCCAGAAACGCCTGCGCCAGCGACGCGGTCAAACGCACGGCGTCGTCCAGCGTCCCGGCGCCGGCATCACGCGCCTCCTCGAACGTGTCGAGCAACAGCACCACGTCGCTTGCGTACTCGGGATGGCGTTCGGTCACGTGCAGCGCTCCGCGTCGCGCGGTCACCCGCCAGTTGATCTGACGCACCCGGTCGCCCGGCGCGAACTGCCGCACATCCGCGAACTCGATCCCGTCACCCCGGGCGCGCGCGACATGTGTGCCCAGGAACGGCTGCGTCTGCAGTGGCGCCACCAGCTCGCGCAGGAGCTGCTGACGCGGGAACACGCGCAGCGAGGCCGGCGACCCGATCCGGCCGGTCCAGACGACCAGACCGAGCGGGTCGCGTGCTCTCACCGCCACCGGGCCAATCCGGTGTGCGCCCCAGCGCTGAGCGCTGATCGACAGCTCGATGCGCTCCCGCGAACCGGCGCCGAGACGCAGCAGCAACGGTCCACGCGGCTCCAGCAGCAGGCGCTCGGTCGCCGAGATCTCGAGTTCGAGCTCGACGCTCCGCTGCCCGTCGTTTCGCAGCTCGAGCTCCGCCCCGACCGGCTGACCCTCGAGGATTCTGGGCCGCTCGAGCGCCAGCCGCGCTGACAGCCGCGGCTCGCCGGCCTGCGAGAGGCCGGCGCCGAGTAGCAGCGCGAACGGCAGCATCAGGATCGCGAGCTCGGGACGCCCGGCGGCCAGCGCGCCGATCAGGCCGGCGCCAATCAGCGCCGACAGTCCCCGCACCCGCGGCGCGAGTGCCCGGTTCACAGCCGCTCGAGCACGTCGAGCATCGCGGCGATCTGCGATCCGGGGATCCCCGGCGCATGCCTGTCCTCGGGAAACGGTCGTCCTGGGCGCACGAGATCCCACAGCGGGTCGCCCAGCAGCCTGCGGCCGGCATCAGCCGAGACCGAGTTCAGGGCATAGCCATGCGCTGCCAGCCTCCGCGTAGCAACCTCGACCAGAACCGGTCGCAGATATGCGTGCGTGTGCAGAGTGCTGGCCTCGGCCGAGCTGACGAGGCGTTCGAGCGTGACCAGCTGATCGGGACGCGGTCGTGGTCGGACGGTGCGCGGCAGCGCTGCCGGCCCGCGGCTCGGGATCAAGATCACGCACACCAGGACGCCAATCGCCGCCAGCGTGATCAACGCGATCTCCGCCAGCAGCCTCACTGCTGCGGCTCCGCGTCGAGTCGCCGCCGCATCGAAGTCAGCGCCGCCAGCGCGCGGTCGCGGATCTGCTCGGTGATCGGATGGAGGCTGAACCGTGCCTCCTCGAATGAGGCCGTCAGTGTCGTCGCCTCTTGGTGGGTCGCGCTGCTTGCGACCAGCACGCGGCGCAGATATTCGCGCGGCGCCTCGGCGGGCGAGCGTCCTAGCCCGTGCGCTGCGAGCGTCCGTTCCATCGCCGCGTATGCCGCGATCACCGCCGAGCGCGGATCGGCCGTCGACTCGAGCGCACTCAGAGCTGCCCGCACGGCGGCGCTCGTCGCGTTCGCGCCGCCCGTCGTGTCGCTCGGAGTGCGGCGGCCCGCGAGCAGCACCCAGCAGACGACGACCACCACCGCGAGCAGCAGCAATCCGAGTAGCGTCCAAGGTAGCCACGACGGGATCGCATATCCCTGCGAATGCTGCGGGGGAACCGCCCCCGATCGCCCTAGCACCAGCCTCCCTGGGGAGACGGTGTAGGCACGCAGACGATGCTTGTTGGATTCCGCCGCAGCGACCAGCGCCGCCGCGAAACCGAGCCAGACCGCGAGCGCCGCGACCTTCCATAGCCAGTGGACCCTCGGAGGCGGTTCGTGATACTCGTCGTCGTCGCTCTTGCGACGCCGTGGCCAGAAAGCGATCAACAGCGCCCCGAAGGCGATCGCGCCGGTTCCAAGGAGTAGCAGGAACGCAACCACGATCGGCGTCTGAGCCGACTGGCCGTTGACCTGTGCTGGACTGCTCAGTGACGCCCGGGCCGCCATTGCCGCGACGACGACCAGCGCGATCAGGCCCGTGCAGGCGATCGCGG
>JBKQJQ010000281.1:0-2756 GCA_052147875.1 Solirubrobacteraceae bacterium
GCGACTTTCCCGGCGCCCAGTTCGTGGTCCGCGTCCGGGCGACGCAAGTGTTCCCCAACTGCCCGCGCTACATACACCGGATGGCGCTGGTCGCGCGCTCGAGGTTCGTCCCGCACGCCGATCGCGAACCGCCAATTCCCGATTGGAAGCGGTCAGCGTGGGCGTGTGACGTGCTTCCTGCGCACGACCCGGCGCGGGCATCGACCTAGCTGATCAGATCGAGAGGTCAGCCGCCCGCGGGCGGCGGGGCGCCAGGCATGCCGGCGGGCGAGGGGCCGCCACCGAAGAGCTGAGCCAATGAGCCATTGTGGGCTTTGCCGCCACTGGCGCCACCGTGTTTCCACGAACCTGCTGGCGGGCCCTTGAAGAACCGGAAGGCGCCGTGGGAGCCAGGCTTGGTCTGCCCCCGCGGGGGCGTCGGGTGGCTGACGATCGCGCTCAGCATCGACGATAGGTGCGACAGCAGCTTCTGCTCCTGCGCGGCGGTGATCATCTTCGACGCCACCGCCTTGTCGAGGCGGGCCTTGATGGTTGCGGTCATCGCGCTCTCGAGGCCGCTCGTCGTCTTGCCCTGAGCCGCGGCGATCTGTGCGAGCGTCTTGCCCGAGCGCAGGTCTGACAGCAGCTTCGAGGTCGTGGTGCCAAGGTAGGTCGCCGCCGCCCCAAGGTCACCCGCGACGCCACCGAACATGCCGAAGCCGTGGGCCCCGAGGCCGTTCGGTCCGAGGTGGCCACCAAACCGATACCCGGGCTGGAAACCCCCCAGGCCGAGGCCGGGTGCCAAGACGCCGCTCTGCAGCACGTGCTTCTTGATCGCGTTGGCTTGAGCCTGCGTCAGCTTACCGGCGGCAACCTCCGTGGCGAGCTGGTCGAGGTACGCGCCCTGGACCGCGCTCTTGAGCTGCTGCGGCGTGACATTGAGGCGCTTGGCCAAGTCGTTGAGAAACGCCTGCCGCGACGTCGCCCCCGAGTTCTGAGTGGCCGCATACGCGCCGCCCGCGAGCGCCACCGCGGCGAACGCAACAATCACGAACGTGAGCTTGCGCTTTAGAGACGAGGACAACTATGACTCCGCTGTTGAATGGCCCCCGGGATAGACCGGCACCCCGTGAGGAGAACTGGACCACAAACAGTTAAGAGGAGCATAAGAAATGCCATGGGAGTGCGCGCACCGCGCGTGGCGGCTACCGGTCGGGCGGCCGCCAAGTGTCCTCTTCTCCTCCGTCGACAATCGTGGTTTTGGGGAGCTCAGTCGCTATAGCGCGGACCACTTCGCGGAGTGATGACCGACCGAGCGGGCGCTCGCGTAGCCCGTCGAGGTCTTTGGCTCTCGGAGTGGCCTACGATTTGATGAGCATTGGAAGGCGCTAGAGGGCGGGTCGCGCTCCAGGTTGATCAGCGCGTCCCGCGCTGTTCGGCCCGGCCGATGGCGGAACCAGAGTGCTGCTCGTAGGCCGTCTGGGAAGCCTGCAGCGATCAGAGGAGCGTTCTGGTTTCGGATCTGAAACCGGCAGCGATGCCGGAGCTGTGGCACGGGGCGGTGGCGGGGGTGGGCGCTGGCGGTTGGGTCTGGCCGGGGCGTCGCTTGTCGGCGGCTTGGTGTGGGATTATGCTGCTCGCCAAGCCGGACGAGCGCCAAGGGAGGATGTAACGATGAAGGCGTCAGGTTCTGTTCAGCGGGTTTTGGTGGGGCTCGTTTCGGCTGGGGCTATCGCGTTCGTGGTGCCGGGCGCGGCGGCGGCGCGGAGCGTGGCCCGGATCCCGGGCAGCTATCTGCCGATCAAGGCGACCAAGACCGGCGAGAGGACGACCGGTCAGATGAGCGTCGAGGTGGTGCTGCGGCCGGGAAACGAGGCAGGCCTCAACTCCCTTCTCGACACCCTATACACGCCGGGGAGCGCTGACTACGGCCACTGGCTCGCCGCGGGCCAGTTCGACTCCGAGTTCGCGCCGTCGCAGGCCACACTCCATGCGATGACCGCGTACCTGCGGGGCGAGGGACTGACGGTGCGGCCGACCTTGACGCCCTTCCTGCTTCGGGCGATCGGGAGCAGCGTCCAGATCGATGCCGCCTTTGCGACCACCATCGACAACTACCGCAACGCGCAGGGCGTGAACTTCTACTCCAACGCCACGCCGGCCTCGGTGCCCGCCAGTCTTGCGTCGAGCGTGCTCGGCGTGGTGGGGCTGACCAACACTGTCCGGCTGCAATCGCAATCGACCATTTCCCCGGTGGACTCGAATGGGAACGGCAGCGGCGAGCCGAGCTGCGAGATCCCGTATCCGACCAGCCTGGCTGAGCTCGAGGCGACGCTCACTGGACCGTTCAACGGCTATGGCGGCGGCCCTGGCTGCAGCGGCCTGACCCCGTCGCAGACGAACAGCATCTACAACGCCCCCAACGCGGGACCGCGAGCCGAGGGCGCCGGCGCCAACGTGGCCGTCTTTGAGCTCTCCGCCTACAACCACTCGGACATCACGACCTGGGCGCACACGTTCTACGGCGGTTCCTACCGCCCGCGGCTCGCTGACATCAATGTCGACGGCGGACCGCTGGCTCGGAATACCTCGCAGTGCCCGGGCGGGGACACGTGCTTCTACGGCTACGGTGGTGACATCGAGGTCGAGGCAGACATCGAACAGGATCTGACGATCGCCCCGGACACCAACTCGGTCCTCGTCTACAACGCACCCAACGACGAGACCGGCCAGACCGAACTGGACGAGTACGCCACGATCGCCAACCAGGA
This sequence comes from Solirubrobacteraceae bacterium, assembly GCA_052147875.1. GTDB lineage: Bacteria > Actinomycetota > Thermoleophilia > Solirubrobacterales > Solirubrobacteraceae > Palsa-465. The sequence continues at coordinate 2,751 of JBKQJQ010000281.1, forward strand.
CGTCGC
>JBKQJQ010000282.1:0-6029 GCA_052147875.1 Solirubrobacteraceae bacterium
CCAGGCAGTACGCAGCGGCATCTCATGACCGCGACAACCGACTCCCGGGCCACGAGAGTACGATTGTTGACGAGTCGGTCAAGGTAGCTTCGGCTACTAAGGGAACCCGGTCTGAGTCCGGGACTGACGCGCAGCGGTAGAGGAGACGAGCGGGCGCTCGTCCACTGGGTCTGGCAAGGGCCTGGGAAGGAGCCCGCGAGGTCGATCCTGAGTCCGAAAACCTGCCGGCTCTATCCGTCATCACGGCTTCGCGACATAAGCCATCACCGAGGAGCAATACATGACCGAGTCCACCCCTGAGATTCCGAGCGGAGATCTGACCGCGCGCCTGGACGCCGGGCCGGTGATCTGTGCGGAGGGCTTCCTGTTCGAACTGGAGCGCCGCGGCTACCTGAGTGCCGGTGAGTTCGTCCCCGAGGTCGCTTTGGAGTACCCAGACGCCCTCCGAACTCTGCACGTCGACTTCCAACGCGCCGGCTCCGACATCGTCGAGGCGTTCACCTACAACGGTCACCGCGAGAAGATGCGGATCATCGGCAAAGAGGACCTGCTCGAGCCGCTGAACCGCGCCGCACTCCAGATCGCCCGCGAGGTCGCCGACCAGCGACCCGGCGACCTGATGGCCGGCAACATCTCGAACACCAACATCTGGGACCCCGAGGACACCGCCCGCCAGGGCGAGGTGCGCGGCATGTTCGAGGAGATGGTGGGCTGGGCCGTCGAGGGTGGCGCTGACATGATCATCGGCGAGACGTTCTACTACGCTGGCGAGGCGTTGGCGGCGCTCGAGGTCGCGAAGGCCACCGGCCTGCCCGTCGTCGTCACGATCGCGCCGATGGCGATCGAGGAGATGGCCGACGGGGTCGGCATCGTCGAGACCTGCCAGCGGCTCGAGCATGCCGGCGCGGACGTCGTGGGCATGAACTGCTTCCGCGGGCCCGAGACGATGCTGCCGTGGCTAAAGCAGATCCGCGCGGCGGTGTCGTGCCACGTCGGCGCGCTGCCGATTCCCTACCGGACGACCGCCGAGGAACCGACGTTCTTTAACCTCAGCGACGACCGCGCAAGGGTGCCCTCGCCTCACGGCCGCACCTTCCCGACCGCGCTGGACCCGCTGTACGCCAACCGGTACGAGATCGGCGCCTTCGCCAAGGCGGTCCGCGACCTCGGCATCAACTACATCGGCGTCTGCTGCGGCGCCTCGCCGATGCTGGTCCGCGAGACCGCCGAGGCGGTCGGGAAGTCCACCGAGGCCAGCCGATTCTCCGAGAACATGCACAACCACTTCATGTATGGCGACAACGAGCGGCTTCCCGAGCACATCGTCGCGCTCGGCGACCAGGCCTAGCTGCCAACACCCGACCCCGCCAACCGACCGGATCGCAGTTCGCTTCCGCATTAGCGGCGAAGCGGTAGCGCCCGCCATTTCCGACGAGCTTCATTCGGTTGCGGCTCAGCACCAGACGCGGCAGCGGAGCAACGTGGGCCGAGACAGCGGGCGAGCGGGGTGGTGAGGACAGGCGTATGAGGACGCTGGCGTTCAGTTCGGGTTGTGGTGCTCGTGTTGGTCGGAGGGGCTGTGGTGATGTGAGTGGAGGTGAGAGTGGATGTGGTCGCCGTGGCTGTGTCCGTGTCCGTGGGGGGGTTCGTGCTGCCGGTCCGGGTCGGTCAACGGCTGGCTGTTGGTTCTGGTCGGCGCTTGGATCGCGGCTCCGGGCGTGGTTGCGCAGGCGGGGCAGAGTCCGACGATCGCGAAGTGGGTGAAGCGGGCCTCGTATCCGTACATTTCTTTGATCTGGTCGCGAACGGGGTCGAGCTGGTCTGGCCTGAGGGTGAGGACCGAGGCGCAGCGCTCGCACGCGATGAACTCTCGCTCGCCGCGCCCGACGAGTGCGTAGAGACCGGGTCCGTGTCCGAGGTGCACATGTCTCGCGAGTCCGTGTTGCTCGAGCGTCTCGAGGTTGCGGTAGACCGACGTGAGGTCAAGGCGCAGGGTGGTCGCGATCCGCTCCGCCGATATCGGTCCGTCTGCCGCGAACAGCGCCTCCAGCACGAGTCGGCGCGGGGTCGTGAGCCGCAAGCCTCGCTGCCTTAGCGCGTCGACCGCTTGGGAGAGATCGGTGAACGCCAACCGTGGTGTATCGGGAGCCTCGGTCATGGCCGCTTTAGTCTGACGCAGACGCGTTCGCTTGCGGGTGACGGCGGGAGATCGGGGCGGGCCCACGTCTTCGCCGGACCGAAGGACTCACTGCTCGCCGGCCTGTGGGAAGCCAGGCGGGGTGGACCCTTCAGGGTTCTGACGACCGATTGGGTTTGGCAGCCTCGCGGGCCAGTGCCTGAGGGCGGCGCTGGTGCCACGCCGTGGCGAGAGGGGTAGGAGTGATCCGGAAACGGTCCGCTCGACGCATAGGAGCGTATCGCGCCTTGCGCGACGGGCGAGCCAGGTGTAATCGTAATCACTAGTCGTTTGCAGTTGCTGTCCTCTGGCTTTACGCTCGCGTCGCTCGGGACCAGGTGAGAGGAGTTGATGTCAGTGACCACGCAGACGGTGCCGGGCAGCGTCCATGGGCGGTTCGGGGTTCTCTCGTACGTCGCCCAGGTCGCGAAAGACTTCACCGCGCGCGAGCGCGCCCGAGCCGCGTTGATGTTCGTCACGATCGCAGGCCTGCACATCATCGGGTTCGCGGTCTTCATCCTGTTCGTCATCCCCTCGCACTACAAAGGCCTCGGGATCGGCGTCGCCGGGCTCGCGTACTCGCTGGGACTGCGTCACGCGTTCGACGCCGACCACATCTCAGCGATCGACAACACCACCCGCAAGCTGATGAACGAGGGCAAACGACCCTTGAGCATCGGCTTCTGGTTCTCGCTCGGGCACTCGACGATCGTGGTCGCGATCGGCGTCGGGATCGTCGTCGCCGAGAAAGCGGTCTATGGCGCCGTCTCGAACAGCAGCTCGAACCTGGAGCAGTTCGGCGGGATCTTCGGCACGATCGTCTCAGCGTCGTTCCTGTACCTGATCGCGCTGCTGAACGTCGTCATCCTCGCGGGCATCGTGCGCGTGTTCCGATCGATGCGCAAGGGCGTCTACGACGAGGCCGAGCTCGAGCGGCAATTGCAGAACCGCGGGCTGATGTACCGCTTCTTCGGCAAGTGGATGAAGTCGATCACCAAGGAGTGGCAGATGTACCCCGTCGGCGTCGTATTCGGGATGGGGTTTGACACCGCGACCGAGGTCGCGCTGCTGGCCACGACCGCGCTGCTCGCGACCCAGCACCTGCCGTTCTACGCGATCATCTGCCTGCCGATCCTGTTCACCGCCGGAATGACGCTGATGGACACGCTCGACGGGGTCTTCATGAACTTCGCCTACTCCTGGGCGTTCTTTAACCCGGTCCGCAAGGTCTACTACAACCTCGCGATCACCGGACTATCGGTCGCGATCTGCTTCTTCATCGGCACGATCGAAGTGCTCGGCCTACTGCCGATGGAGATCGGCGGTCTGCACGGCAGCTTCTGGAACTTCATGGCCGACTTCGACATCAACAAAGCCGGGTTCGTGATCGTCGGCATGTTCATCGTCACCTGGGGCGCGGCACTCGCGTTCTGGAAGTTCGGGCACGTCGAGGAAAAGTGGAACGCGAGGCTCAAACACGCGCCTCCCGCCGCCATCACAGTCGAACCCGAGTTGTAGGAGCGGCAGCCGCGCGCCAGGCGCTTGTTCAAAGGCCGGATCCCACAAGGAAGCCGAGAATCGGGAACCCGCCGGGCATGCTCGCACGCCCGCTCGCGCCGGATCCGAGCTGGCCCGCTAGCGCCTAGCCGATTTCAGTCTCCAGCGTCCCCACACAAGCAAGACGCCACCAGCGACAAACCAGACCGCGGCGCTCGGCACGCTTCCCTGGACCGCTTCGAGGAGCCCGACCAGCACAAGCGCAACGCCCGTTACGACACACAGACGCCCGGTGAACCGAAGATATCGCTCGCTGGGATCCAATTACCGACCAGACCCAGACTACCCGTGGGCTGCAACAGCGGACATGAGAACAGCGCAACAAGCCGACGCGCGTCGGAGCCGCCCCCCGCTCTATCGGCGCTCTCGAACGCCCACAGCGTCGGCTTGCGCAAATTCGCGGCGGCGCGCGAGAGAGCTGAATTAGGGCGTCGCTGGTCCGTTCGGACGGTTGGATTGTCTAGCTCCTTGACCTGGGACCGGCCTGAGGGCGAAACTGTTGGGCGCCGTGGATTCGGGGCAGCCTGATCGGGCAGCGAGGGCCGGGGGCAAAGGGTTCCCCTTCCAGGCGAGCGGCCGGTTGCTGGTCGTGGCGGTTGCATTGATCGCCTTTGGATTCGCCGGTCTGGCCTTGCGAAGCTCTGCGTCGGCTGCGGCGAGCGCAGCCGTGAAGGTGTCGGTCTCCGAGCTGGGCTTTGCGCCTGCGGTGGTGGTCGTTCCGACCGGGACCGTGGTGCAGTGGCAGAACGACGGGACGGGCCCGCACAGCCTGAGCGGGCAGGTCCGCTCGCCCGGCGACCTTGGGCCTGGCGAAAGCTACGAGCGACGGTTCATCTCGCCGGGCGAGTACAGCTACCACGACGGGGATGCTCCTGACCATGTCGCCACGGTCGTGGTGATCGCCGGCATGGCTCATCTGCCGCGCGCGCACGGGAGCGCCACCCATCACTACAGCGCGATCCTGAAGCTGTCCGTCGACGATCAGTGGATTTATTACGACCCAGAGTGGGGGTCCAAGACGGGTCCGTGCAACGCCCAGACCGGCGCGGGCGAGCGGTTGATCCACCTGGACATCGACTTCCCGAACGTCACCTACGAGCGCGTGTCGAGCATCGGTGTAGAGGCATTGACCTCCCCGCCGGTGCCGGGTCGTTTCGGTGACTCCGGCGAGACGATCAAGTCGCAGATCGCGGGCAACTCCTCGCCGCTGGTCACATGCCCAGACGGTAGTACCGAGCCGACCGCTAACCAGGCCGCCAACTGCTATCGGAGCTTCACCGGCAAGCGTGTGCTGCTCAGCCTAAGTTGGAACCCGACCGCCACCAAGAATCGTTTTCTGATCAGCAACGACGGGCCGGCGATCACGCCCGGCAGCTGCGGGAGCCAGATCGTCGGCGCGCTCGTGCTGGTCGGTGTGAAGAACCCTGTGCTGCCATTGAACCTCGTCGGTTACCGCGTGGATTACGACGAGGGGCAAACGAACCCGGCCACGCTCGCTGAAGTGGATGCGATGCGCGCTGGACGGGCGTTCACGGTGAGCCGGCGCGTCGACCTCAACTTCACCACCCCTTGCTGCGAAGGGTTCAACCCTGACGGTGGTGTCTGGGCTCGGATCGGGAATATTCACCGCTACATCGCCTCGCTCAGCATCACCTTCAAACCCCGAGGCTGACCAACCACGCCGGGGTGGCGCTCCGGGGACGCTCGCCGCACCAGCTGCTGGGCGAGCCAGGACTGTTGAGCCTTCGATCGATGCCCTCGAGAAGGGCGCGCCACTCGCCGGGACGCGCCCCCTCAGGGCAGTCGCATGCCACACGCGGCCGCCGCGTGTGCAAAGGCCGGCGACTGAGGGTTGATGCCGGGACCGAGGGCCAAGAACACGCCGTTGCGGTCGATCACGGCGTTGACGCCGTTGCCGGGTGTTGGGGCATGCAGCGTCGGATCGGGGAAGTCCGTCAGGCCATGCGTGCGCATGCACTTCGAGATGTTCAGCATCGCCAGCTTGTCGGCCTCGGTCGGGTGGCCCATCCCCGGACCGCCCTTGCCGAGCCGTCCGCACGCCTGCTGCGCGGCCTGGAACGCCGGTGACCCGGGGTCGACGCCCATGCTCGGGGATATCCGAATTCCGCCGCCAGAGCCTGGATCCGGGAACTTGGGGACGCCGTGTGCGCGCATGCACTGCGAGAGCGCGAGCAGCCGTTGGCCGTTGCGGGCATCCGCGGTGCTCTGGGAGGAGTGCGATGCGGCAGATCCGCACGCTGCCACCGCGAGCCCGCAGCCAACGGCTGCAAGCGCG
>JBKQJQ010000283.1:0-3983 GCA_052147875.1 Solirubrobacteraceae bacterium
GCAGCCACCCCGCGCGCCTTCGAGGCTCCCGCCGGGATCAGGTGATAGGCCCTTACGACAGGCAGCCCGGGCATCTGCTCAGACGCGGCTCGCACCACCCCGTTGTCGACCAGCCGCAACCACTGAAAGCCGCTGTCGGCGAGCAGCGCGTTGGCTTGTGCGAGGTCGACGTCGCCGCGAAACAGATGCGAGACGTCGCGACGATGGGACCACGGGGTGTGGTACTCGAGCTGATCGTGATAGCGCTCGAGCAGCAGCGCGGGCGCCCCCGATGCTTCGATCTGGTCATGGATCGTCCCGTGCGCGGTCGACGGGACGATCCCGTCGGTCAGCCACTCGAGCTCACCATCGATCACAAGCCCGCAGCCGAGCTCGAAGATAAATGCCGACGAGCCGATCATTCGGGCGGCCTCGAACACCGAGGACTGTCGGCGCCCCGAGTAGATCACGACCTCGGCTCCGATCCGTGCACAGGCCTCGAGCGCGCGAGCCCCGAGCAGGCTGAAACGTCCCCCGGGGCCGGTCAGCAAGGAGGCGTTGGGCCCCAGTAGCGTGCCGTCGAGATCCACATATAGGCAGCGCATCGCGCGCGACCGTAGCAGCGGGCCGCCCCCGGAGGCGACCGCCATACTGGGCTGCTAGTGGCCGCCATACGTGAGACCGAACCGTGGGAGGAGCTGCTCCAGAGCGGGCGCGAGGACGAGCGGCTCGTGCACGACGACCTCTACGGCTCCCGGCCTGCGAGGACCACCGCGATCCCGGACCAGCTCAACTGGCGCGTGATCGAGGCGCTGGGTGAGGCCGGGATCGAACGCCTCTACGAGCACCAGGCCGAAGCACTCCAGCAGGCGTTCGACGGACCGACGATCATCACGACCGGGACCGCGTCGGGGAAATCGCTCTGCTTCCAGCTGCCAACGCTCGAGGTCCTGACCTCCGACCCGGCGGCGCGCGCGCTGTACCTGTATCCGACCAAGGCGCGGGCCCAGGATCAGGCGCGCTCGCTGCACCGCTTTGGCCTTCACAAGGCGGTGCGCCCCGCGATCTACGACGGGGACACGCCGCGCGCGGAGCGTTCGGCGATCCGAAAGCGGAGCAACCTGGTGATCACCAACCCCGACATGCTCCATGTCGGAATCCTTCCCCATCACCCCTCGTGGGGCGATCTGTTCTCGAACCTCGCGTTCGTGGTCGTCGACGAGGCGCATGTCTACCGGGGGGTGTTCGGCTCCCACGTCGCCAACGTTCTGCGGCGTCTGCGACGGATCGCGGCGATCCACGGCACCGAGCCCCGCTTTCTGCTGACCAGTGCGACGATCGCCAATCCGGTCGAGCTCGCCGAGCGGCTGACGGGGCTCGATGATTTCAGGCTGGTCGACCGCGACACCGCCCCGCAGGCCACCCGGCGGGTTGCGATGTGGAATCCGCCGCTCCTCGACGAGCAGCTCGGTGTGCGGGCGTCGGCGCTCTACGAGGCGGCCGAGGTGCTGTCCGAGCTCGTCACCAGCGGTGCCCGCACGATCTGCTTCATGAAGTCGCGCAAAGGCGTCGAGCTGATCATGCGCCACGCCGCGGATCGCCTCGAGCCCGAGCTAGCCGAGCGGATCGCACCGTACCGCGCCGGCTACACCCCGGCGCAGCGTCACGAGATCGAGCGCCGGCTGACGACCGGCGAGCTGCTGGGCGTCGTCGCGACCGACGCGCTGGAGCTCGGGATCGACATTGGCGAGCTTGATGCGGCCGTCTGCGTGACGTTCCCCGGCACCGTCGCGAGCCTGCGGCAGATGTGGGGCAGGGCGGGTCGGCGGGGGCGTGGCCTGGCGGTCTACATCGCGGGTGAAGACGCGCTTGACCAGTTCTTCTGCCGCCATCCGGACGACTTCCTTGCCCGTCCTGTCGAAGCGGCGATCCTCGATCCGGCCAATAGCGAGATCTACGCCGAGCATCTTCTGTGCGCCGCCCACGAAGCGCAACTCAGCGAGGAGGACGAGCAGATTCTCGGACCGCAATGGCATCAGCACGCCAAAGCGTTGACCGAGGCCGGACTGTTGCGCGAGCGCGCCACCGGCTTTGTTCCCAAGCGTGCCGACGACTACCCGGCCGCGCGCGTGGGTTTGCGCTCGGCGACCGCCGACAGCTTCGTGCTGATCGATGCCGCCTCAGGCGAAGTGCTCGGGACGATCGAGGCCGGGCGCGCGTATTCGACCGTGCACGAGGGGGCAATCTACCTGCACATGGGGCGCTCTTACGTGGTGCTCGAGCTGGATCTCGGAGGACGCCGGGCGCTGCTGGAGCCGTTCGACGGTGACTACTTCACGCAGACCAAGCGCGAGAGCATGACCTACATCGAGCGGCTGATCGAGCGACGGGGGGTGGCGGGCGTGACGCTGTCTTATGGGGCGGTCGTGTACTCCGAGGAGGTGCTCGGCTACCAGCGCAAGCGTCTGCAGGACCACGAGGTGATCGACTTCGAGGTGCTCGATCTGCCGACGATCGAGTTCCCGACCAAGGCGCTGTGGTACGAGCTCGACGAGCTGATCGCTGGCGAGCCGTTCCCGCCGTCGCAGCTGCTCGGGGCCTTGCATGCCCTCGAGCACGGCCAGATCGCTGTCCTGCCCCTGATCGCGATGTGTGATCGGTGGGACATCGGCGGCCTGTCAACGAACGCCCATCCGCAGACCGGCGGGCCGACGATCTTCATCTACGAGGGCCATGCGGGCGGGGTGGGGATAACGCGCCGCGGCTACGACGAGTTCGCGCAACTTGTACAGGATGCGCGACGGTTGATCGGCGAGTGCAAATGCACTGACGGCTGCCCATCGTGCGTGCAGTCGCCGAAGTGCGGCAATCTCAACGAGCCGCTGTCGAAGAAGGGCGCGCTCGAGCTGCTCGGCAGGATGACAAACCGTCACAACTTCTAAACGACCCCCGGCGCTGACCGGCGAACAATGAGTCATCCCTCCAGCTTCGATCTCACGTACAGCCGCTCTCGCGCGGACGCCCTACCCGACGGCTCCCCTGCACTGGGGACCGAGCGCCCATGAGCAGCTGGCCCGGCGCCACGCCGCCCCCGCGACCACCCACGAGCTGCCGTCGCCTGCCGCTGCGCCCCCGTACCGACTGGGGCTCGACGACGTTGTGTCGTCACCTGAGCTCGAGCGGGTCCGGTGCGCTGGGGTTCTGCGCTTCCACTGCGTAGGGGACACCGGCGGCTTCCATAATCCGATCCCCCAGCGCGCGGTGGCGGCAGCGATGGCGACCGAACTCGGAGCAGAGGCACCGGTGAGCTTCTTCTACCACCTTGGCGACATCGTCTACCTGAACGGCGAGCGGGCCAACTATGGGGCGCAGTTCTTTGATCCGTACGAGTCATACGACGCGCCGATCGTCGCGGTCGCCGGTAACCACGATGGGGACCTGGCCGCCGGCAGCGACGCGGCGCCGCTGGAGGCGTTCGTCGAGCAGTTCTGCTCAGGCGATCCGCGACCGCCGGACGCGGCCGGCCGCGCATCCCAACGCCAGCCGAACGTGTACTGGACGCTTGAGCACGAGTGGGTGACGATCGTCGGGCTCTACACGGGCGTCCCCGAGGGTGGGGTTATCGATGGGCAGCAGCTCGAGTGGCTGGTGGGCGAGCTGAGTGAGGCGCGCCGCGGCGTGACGCTGATACTCGCGATGCACCATCCGGTCTTCTCTGCCGACACGATGCACGGCTCAAACCTCGTACTGGGCGACACGCTCGATCGCTGCTTCGAGCGTGCCGGACGCGTGCCGGATGCGGTCTTCAGCGCGCACGCGCACAACTACCAGCGTTACTCGCGCACGCACGCGGGCCGCGTGCTCCCCTACGTGGTGGCCGGTAGCGGCGGCTTTCCCGAGTTGCACGGCCTTGGGTACGACGTCCCCGATGTCCCGGCCTCGTTCGCGGGTCTGTCCGAGCTGACGCTCGAGGCCTACCAGCACCAGGCGTTCGGGTTCCTCAC
>JBKQJQ010000284.1:0-9091 GCA_052147875.1 Solirubrobacteraceae bacterium
CGGTCTCGCGAAACGTGATCGCGCCCAGATTTTCCATCGCGCCCGAAGCGAAGTCGGGAATCGTGATCAGATCAAGCTTGTCGCCGGGATACTTGAGCCCGTAGTAGCCGGCAAAAAATTTGAGCGAGAACGCACCAACCTGTTGCGCCCAACCGGTAAGCGACTCTTTGCCGGGAACGTGAACGATCCTGAGCGGCGTGCCCGCATCGACCGGCGCGGTCGCGTCGAACTCGCCGACGATGAACGCGACCAGGTAGGTGGACATCGGGATCGTCTCCTTGAAAACGACCTCCTTCTTCGCGCCGGCCAGCTTTCGCTCGCTCTCCTGTCCGCCGTTCGAGATAGCGGCCAGGTGCTCATCGACAACCAGCGTCACTTTGTAACTCGCCTTGAGCTCCGGCTCGTCCCAGCACGGAAACGCGCGGCGCGCGTCGGTGGATTCGAACTGGGTGGTCGCGGCGAGGTGGGTCTTGCCGGAAGCGTCCTGGTACTGGCTGCGATAAAAGCCGTGCAGCTTGTCGTTCAGGATTCCACGGAACGCAATCTTAAGCCGCCATTCGCCCGGCGAAAGTTTCTCGGCGAAGCGGAGATGCGCGCGTTCTTTGGCCGGCTCCAGCTCGGCCTTCGCGCTGACGGATTTTCCGCCGCGCTCCGCGCTCACCTTGTCGATCTCCAGCTCGAGCGCGTTCAGCACGACGTCGTCGGTCGCCGCGTTGACGACGACGGCGATATTCACCTCGCCTTGAAACGTGAACGCCTTGAGATCGGGCGTCAGGCGAATCTCGTAGCGCTTGGGCGTGACGTTTTTCGGCAGGCGATAATCCTGCTGAGAATCGCCGAGTGGAGCTCCATCCTGATCGCGCATCTGGTCTCTCTTCCTTTGTCTGCGGTCGAGCGTGAAAAAATTTGCGCGGGGCTCGCCCCGCAAGTTCATAGCCTAGTTCAAACCGGGCCGGGGCGCGAGCAATCGATCGCGCGGCGAGCCGGAAGCACTGGCCTAAGTTTGCTTTTAAGGGCCTTGAGTGAATACTCTTCAAAGCTCATTTCGTCGAGACGGCGCGCGTTTGGAATAAGGAGGGATTTGCGATGGCTTTTCGTATGCGAAGAGTTTTGAGATTGAGTGCCGCGGGGTGCGCATTGCTGCTGGTGGCAGGAGGTCGCGCCAGCGAGGCCTCGGCGCCCGCGCAACCCAAGCTCTCAGGTACCTACGCCGTTCAATTTCACGAATTCTGCCAGCCTAACCTCCTTGCACAGGTGCTGGAGCTGGGTTCAGAGCCGCCACCTCTCGCCTTTTCTTCGTTTAGCTCCGTCGGTTTGATTAAAGATCAGATAGGCGTACTGACCTTCAATGCCAAGCAGCTTACGATAAGCGGATCGATGATTAAGGTCACCGGCGCAGTGGTCTCTCAAGACCTGACGGCGGTCGGAGGCCCGGTCGATGTTACGCCGTTCACTGAAACGACCAATACAACTTCAGGAACGTACTCGACTACTGATACGACTTTCACGATCGACAAAGGAAGTGGGCCGACCACTTACAATGCGGTGTACGGGGCATTCTCGGGCTCGACGGCAGATGTGGTTTTCTTCGTGGTCATTTCCACCGACAGCCAGGGAGACTCGTGCACGGAGTCGGGCGAGTTGCAGTTGAAATAGGCCGGAGACGAGAAGCCGGGTACAACCCCGCGACCTGGTGCGGCTCTCATTTAACGTTGCTCTTCAAGGCGGTCGAGACGCTCCCGTTGTTCGCGCCAGTTTCGTTCGTGCCGTTGGCAGGAGGTATTCAATGAAGACCGGCAAGCCCGCAGAAATCGGAATCGATCCAGCACGACTCGAGCGGGTCGCCGCCGCGATACGCCACGATGTCGCGAGCAACCGATACGATGGAGTTGTGTACGCCGTCGCCAGGGGCGGAGTGGTGGCCGTGCATGAGGCAATCGGCTTCGCCGATCGGGCCACCAGCCGCGCCGCGCGCACCGATGACATTTTCGCGATCATGTCGATTACCAAGACGATGACCACCGCGGCGGTCCTGTCGCGCGTGGAACGCGGCGAGCTGATGCTGACCACGAAGATCGCGGACGTGATCCCGGAGTTCGCAGTCAAGGGCAAGCAGCGGATCTCAGTTGCGCATATGTTGACTCACACTGCCGGGATGGCGGCGACTCCCGCGCTCCCGCCGGAGTTGTTCGGCAACCTCGAGGTTTTCGTAGCGGCAGCATGCCAGCAGCTCCCCGATACCGTTCCCGGCAGCGCCGTCAGCTACAGTGCGCTTACCGCGCACGCGGTGCTGGCGGAAGTGGTGCGGAGACTTGACGGCGGGCGCCGGTCGTTCCGTGACATTCTCGCGCAGGAATTCTTCGAGCCATTGGGCATGAAAGAAACCGCCTTGGGCCGGCGCAAGGACCTCGCTGCCCGGTTCGTTCCGATAGTGGTGCGGGATCGAACCCCCGGAGTATTTCAGCCCGAATTGCTCGAAGCGATGAACCTGCTGCTGACCGCGGAGGCTGAAATTCCAGCCGGCGGTGTGGATGTCCGATCTGCGACGGTCGGCGATCGCCGAGCCAATCGCGACCTTCGCAGCTCGGATGCGCGAGGTGCGCAAGTACCTGGCGCTCGCCGCGAGGCTCCACTACCCGTTGCAATCTCAGCGCTGGCAGCTTGAGGCAGCCTCGGTGTATTGCGACGCGGTCGCGCTCCTGAGTGAGCAGCTCAACGGCATCGAGCCGCACTCGAGCGGCGTCGCCGGCCTGCGGAGCTTCCTGGATGGCTACACGCAATCAGAGGCGTTGAGCTCGCTCGCAGATGAAACGCGCGCGCTGGCGCGCAAGCTCGCCGAGGTTCATTACACGATCCACCTCCACGGCGCACGCGTGAAGGTCGACGGCTTCGAGCAGCAGCCCGATTTCAGCGCCGGGGTCGACGAGACGTTCGAACGCTTCAGACAGGGCGCCGTCGCGACGCGCCGGTTCGAGTTCTCAGAGCACCCGGAGATGAACCACGTCGAGGGGCAGATCCTGGACTTCGTCGCCCGCCTGAACCCGGAGACGTTCTCCGAGCTCGAGCACTACTGCGAGCGCAACGCGCAGTTCATCGACGACACGCTCGCACGGTTTGATCGCGAGGTGCAGTTCTACCTCGGCTACCTGGAGCAGATCCGGGTGCTGGAGGCAGGCGGCCTTTCGTTCTGCCTGCCGCGCGTACGCCCGGGGTGCAAGAAGGTGCATGGGCGAGAGGGGTTCGATCTGGCGCTCGCGTTTAAGCTGAGCGAATCGGGTCAGACCGCGGTCGCCAACGACTTCCGGCTCGATGGGCCTGAGCGGGTGCTAGTCGTGACCGGGCCCAATCAGGGCGGCAAGACCACGTTCGCGCGGATGTTCGGCCAGCTCCATTACCTGGCAAGCCTCGGCCTGCCCGTCCCCGGAACCGAGGCCCAGCTGCTGCTGGCCGACGGCGTGTTCACGACCTTTGAGCGCAAGGAGGACATCCGCAACCTCCGCGGGAAGCTCGAGGACGAGCTGGTTCGGATCCGCGCGATTCTCGACGCCGCCACCGCCGACAGCGTGCTGGTGATGAACGAGACGTTCGGCTCGACGACGCTCAGCGACGCACGGCGCGTCGGCAGCGAGATCGTGCGCCGGATCGTCGCGCTTGACGTGCTGTGCGTATTCGTGACGTTCGTCGACGAACTCGCATCGGTCAGCGAGGCGACCGTCAGCATGATGAGCACGGTCATGCCGGATGACCCGGCGATGCGAACCTACAAGGTCGTGCGCAAGCCCGCCGACGGGCTCGCCTACGCGATGGCGCTCGCCGAACGACATCGCCTGACCTACGACCAGATCGCTGAGCGGATCATTCGATGAAGGCGTTTCTGATGAACGAGGACAGCGACTTCGTGGTCGCGCTGCCCGCCAACTCGGATGATTTGATCGCCGACCTCGAGCTCGAGGTGCTGTTCAGCGCAATGGCGGCAGGCGACGGGTTCCTGTTCGAGGTTGCCAAGTGCGCGCTGCTGTCGACGCTGACCGACGCCGATGCGATCGCCTACCGCCAGACGATGCTGAAGGACTGCATCGCCAACCCCGGGCTTGTCAGAGAGCTGTACTCGCTCGCGGTCGACGCGCTCGACGCGCAGCGCAAGGTGTTCGGCTCTCTGTTTCGCGATTCGCCGAAGGCGATCGTGAGCTGGTCCGTCGAGGTGCTTGGCGTCCTGGCGACCTTCATGGTGCGGCTCCGCGAGCTCGCCGACGAGCACGCCTCTGACGCCGGCGCGCCCGGGTTCAGGCGGTTCTTCGCGATGCTCTCCGAGCAGCTCGACGATCAGTACATGGCGAGCGTGACGGCGCAACTTGCTGAGCTCAAATTCGGTGGCGGGATGCTGATCAGCGCCGAGCTCGGTGCCGGCAACCGCGGCGTCGCTTACGTGCTCAGGAGGAGCCGGCGATTGGGACGGCTGCAGCGGCTGCTAGACCGCTCCGGTCACACGTTCACGGTCCCGGATCGCGACGAAAGCGGCTTTCGGGCTCTGCGCCAGCTTGAGGATCGCGGGCTCGCGCGAGTGGCCAACGCGGTTGCGCAGGCGACTGACCACGTCCTCAGCTTCTTCAAGATGCTCCGGATCGAGACCGGGTTCTACGTCGCCTGCCTGAACCTGCTCGACCGGCTCAGCGAGCTGGAGGAGCCCACCTGCTTCCCCGAGGCGGTGACGGGTGAGGGGCCGATCCTGTCGGCCGAGGGCCTGTACGACGTGTGCCTCACGCTGACGGCGGGCCGGCGAGTGGTCGGCAACCGGCTCGCGGCCGACGGCAAGACGCTGATCTTTATCACCGGCGCGAACCAGGGCGGCAAATCGACCTTCCTGCGCGCGACCGGGATCGCGCAGCTGATGTTCGGCGCGGGGATGTTCGTCGGCGGCGACTCGTTCAGCGCCGACCTCCGTGACGGCCTGTTCACGCACTTCAAGCGCGAGGAGGATGAGGAGCTCGAAAGTGGCAAGCTCGATGAGGAGCTGCGCAGGATGAGCACAATCGTCGACCAGATCGGGCCCGGCGGGATGCTGCTCTGCAACGAGTCGTTCTCGTCGACCAACGAGCGCGAGGGCGCCGGGATCGCGCGTCAGGTCGTTCAGGCGATGATCGACGCCGGCGTCAAGGTGCTGTTCGTCACCCACCAGTTCGATCTCGCTGGCGGTTTCCATGCCGCAGGCCTGCCGGAGGCGCTGTTCCTACGCGCCGAGCGTGACGCCGATCGGCGACGGACTTTCGAGCTGATCGAGGGTGAGCCGCTGGTGACCTCGTACGGCGAAGACTCGTTCGAGCAGGTGTTCGGCGTGCCGCTGGGGGCGGAGGTGGACGACCCCGTGCGGCGTTAGCCGAAGGCTCTCGGCGTGTTCCTGCTTGCCGTGCCACTGGCGCTGTTCGCCGCGATGATGGCGTGGCTGATCTCGTACGACGAACTCAGCCGGCACTTCCCCGACCGTCGCGCGGCGGCGCGCGAGTCGCTGCGCCGGGCGCTGGTGACGTTCGTGTTCTTCCTCGTGCTCGGCGGCCTGATCGCGCTGGTGCTCGCGAGAGCACACGCGTGAGCGGCTAGCGCGCGAACCTCGTCCCGATCCGCTCGGCGACCGTCTCGGGCCGCAGGTCGACAGCGCCCTCCCAATGCAGTCGCTCGAGAAACGTCGAGTCCGAGCGATAGAGCGGCTTGAGGTTCGATCGGCAGGCGATCCGCAGGTTCAGCGGGTAGCCCTGAGTCCCCGGCGGCGCTCCGTAGACGGCAAGGTTGAAGCTCTCGAAGCCGAGCTCGGCGTATGCCGTCAACGCCAGCGCGAGGCCGTGCCCAAGCTCGGCCGTCAGGTCGTCATCCAGCTCGGCAGACGAAGCGCGCCCGCGAATGAACGCGCGCAGCTCGGCCGGCGCGATCGGCGCGAAGCTGACCAGCCACTCGATGTTGCCGGTGCTGCCGAGGTAGCGCACGCCGGCCTTGCGCTCCGCCGTGACATACGCCTCGAAGCGCTGCGGCGCAACGTCGGCCAGCAGGCGCTGGAAGGTCGTCGGCTCCGAGTCCACGATCCCCTGCAAATGGGGGTGGAACAGTGAGCTGCCTGATGGCAGCATGTGATTGGCGTTGATCGACGCCCAGCACGACTCGGGGTCGTGGGCGATCACCGCGCGGGCGAACTCGACCTGCGTGGCAAGGTTGTCGGCCATCAAGTTCGCGGTCATGTTCTCGAGCGGCAGGTAGTGCAGCCGCGACGAGTAGACCGACACCGAGCTGTGCGATGAGTAGGCGTGCAGGTTCGGGAACAGCACCGCCTCGCCGCGCCGCAGTCGCCCCTCGCGGTCGATCTCCACCTCAAGGCGCGGAGTCTGGGCGTCGAGCCGGCCGGCGCAGAACGGGCACGTCAGCTGGGTCTCGCGAGCGAACGCCTCGAGGTCGAACTCGTTCGCCGGCATCAGCCCTCGGTCGGGCAGGATCCGCGAGCTGTGACCGGTCAGCGGATCGAACCGCACCTCGATCTCCGAGCTGAGCAGTTCGGACCCGTCGGGTCCGAGCATCCGGGCGGTCAGGCGCTTCGCTCTAAGTTCCATGCCAGACCATCATCGTGCCTGGTCGACGCGTCGCTCAAGACGCCGAACCATGCCGCAAGCTCGTCACTGCGTTGCGCGATCCGCCCCAGCTCCCTGACCCGTTCACGTGCGGGCCGCTCACCGGCGCGGCGCTCGTCGGCGGCGCGGCTGATCGCCAGGTGGATCGCGTCGATCGCCTCGTCGATCGAGCTGCCGAGCTCGCGGCGATACTCGCGTTCGGCCGCCGCGACCCGTTCGGCGAGCTCTGACCGCAGCCGGCCGGCGTGGCGGTCGGTCATTTCGATCAGCCTGGTCTCGGCATCGCGGACCACCAATCGCCGACCAAACGCCCCAGGCGTCACCGTCCGCCCGAAGCCGACGATCACGTCGAGCGCATGTTCGACGTCGGTGAGCTTGAACGAGAACCGCGACGGCGCGCGCAGCCCGGCGTCGGGCAGGACGTCCGCCGCGGGGGTGCCGAAGATGTCGGCCGCGGCGGCCTGGACATCCTCGAGCACCCGCCTGACGCGAGCCGCATAACCGGTTTCGAGCTCCGTCAGCAGGTCCGCCATCTCCCGCTCGAACCTTGGTACGAGCTGCTCGAACTCATTGCGCACGGTCGCGTCGATCCAGCGCTCGAGCTCGGTCGACAGCGCCCGCGGCCCGACACGACCGAGCTCGCGCACACGCTGATCGAGGGCGGCGCGTAGACGCGGTGCCTGGCTGCGGGCGTACTCGGACAGTGGCGCGTCGACCTGCTTGGAGACCGCCCGCCGCACCCCTCCTGCCAGCAGGTCAGCGGCCTCTGCGCCCGCCTCGCGGAGCTCGGAGATCCGCAGCTCGAACTGATCTGCCCTACGCTCGAGCTCTTCGAGCGGCAGCTCGGTCGCCCGGGTCTCGAACCGCGCCGCGCGCGCCGTCTCGACGGCCGCGGCGTGGGCCAGGCGCGAGACCGAACGCGTGAGGAGCTGATCGCGTTCGTGTGTGGCGAGCTGGCGAAGCCGCTCGGTCAGGGCTTCGAGGCCGATTCGGCGACGAGCGCTGACCCCGAACAGCTCCGGTTCGGCGCCGATCAGCTCGCGCAGCGCGCCGGTCAAAAACGAGGTGCTGGCCTCGACCTCGTCCGCCTCGAGGTGATCGACCTTATTGACGACGAACAGCAGCCGCGGGACCCGAGCGGCCGCGTCGATGAACAGCTCGCGCTCGCTCTCCGTTAGCGGTTGACCGGCGTCCAGAACACATAACGCCGCGTCGACCTTGGGCAAGAAGCCGCGCGCCGCCTCGGTGTTGTGGCTGTGAATCGATCCGATCCCCGGCGTGTCGACCAGCTGCAGCCCGCCTGCGAGCAGCGTGTCGGGGAGCGAGATCTGGGCGGCCTCGACGCCGAGGCGGTTGCCGGGGTTGAGCGCCTCGGTCACGTACTCGGCCAGCTCTTCGAGCGGATGCTGCCGGCGCCGGCCGCCTTCGTACTGAACCGTCAGACGCTCAACCGGACCGAATCCGACGATCGTGATCGCCGTTGTCAGCGGGACGACCCCGGTTGGGAGCAGGTCCCGGCCGAGCAGCGCATTGATCAGCGTGCTCTTGCCGCGTTTGAACTCACCCAGCACGACGAGGTTGAACAGGTCCTCGTCGAGCCGAACCCGCGCAGCCTCCACGTCCCGGACACTGCCCGCCGGCAACAGGCCGCCGGCGAGTGCGACCAGCTCGTCGAGCGCCGCCAGCACCTCGACCCGCGTGCATGCGCCTCCGTCTACTGACACGTTGGCCTCCTTGTGGATGCTGATTGCTCGTAGAGGCCATCAGCGGAAGACCGCAATCAGAGCGAGCCTCATCGCTCGTGTGCCAAACGATATCGGGTGCGAACACGCCCGCGGTGACACATTGTCCGTTACCACCGTTTACGGTTTCACCGGTGACGCAGGGAGTCGTGACTCGCGTCGATCCGGCCGAGCTCAGCATCAGCTCGATCGAGCCTGCCGTCGAACGCCAGCCCGGCGGCCGCGCGCCGGCACCGGATCGGCTGCGGCTCGTGCAGTCGTTCGTCAACAGCCGCTGGGATCTGGATCGCAACCTCGAGGAACAGCTCTCGACGCCGGCGGCGCTCGCGGGCTGGCTCGCCGCGCGCCGGCTGCTCGACCCGGGTACGCGGATCGGCTCAGCCGGCCTGGAGCGCGCGCTGGATGTCCGCGAGGGCCTGCGCGAGCTGCTGTTCGTCAACAACGGAGCGACCGGCGATCTGAGCGTCATCGAGCGGCTGAACCTGGCGCTGCACGGCCCCGGCCTGTTCGTACGGCTCGATCCCGAGGCACGGCCCGACTTCATGGCCCGGCGCCGCGACCTCGACGGCGCCCTCGGCGTGATCGCGGCGATCGTCGCCGTAACGCAGCTCGATGGCAGCTGGACGCGGCTCAAGGCCTGCCGGGGCAACCACTGCGGCTGGGCGTTCTATGACCACAGCCGCAATCAGGGTTCAAGCTGGTGCGCAATGTCGGTTTGCGGACAGCGCGCCAAGGCGCGCA
>JBKQJQ010000285.1:0-7602 GCA_052147875.1 Solirubrobacteraceae bacterium
ACTTGGCTCGACGCTCGAACACAGACCAGCGTGGCACAGCGTCAAGGGCTGGCTCACTGCTCTCCCGTGGGTGATGACCGGCGGGGCGGTTGGAACCCTGATCGCACTCAGAGGCCCCAGACTGAAGCGCATCGTCGGGCTCTTCGAACGCCTCTTCTACGTCTCCTCGATCGCGTGGTTCTTCATCGTCGCGATCGAATTGGCGCGGATCTACGGCTAGTCCGTCGGCGAGGGCCCCGGCTGGCAGTTCCAGCCGAGTTTCGGCAGTCTCGTGCTCGGCCAGGCTGCGTCCCTGACCCAGCCGGAACTTCGAGGGAGGTCATTGCGGAGCGGGCGACACCTTCTCCCACAGCTCGTTGAAGGAGATGCTGTCGTAAAACGCGATGCCGTCCACGACCGCTCCGTCGCGAAGCGTCATGAACCAGGCATACGTGTTCTCGTACATCGTCCCGACCCGCGTCATTCCTGCTCCGTCCCAGAGGACGATGACGGTGCCGCTCGCGTCGTCGGCAAAGATGCCTCGGGTGTTTACGGGGCGGAAGGGCTGCTCGGTGCTGAAGCGTGCACCGAACGGTGCGAGCACCTCGTCGATGAACTCCTGCTTGTTGGCGTACTTACGGGACGCCGCCGAGTGGCCGACAATTTCCCACGTCATGTCCTCGGCGAAGATGCTTGTGACGTAGCCCGTCCCATCAGACCACGCCGCGAATACCTCAGTGACGAGCTCGCGGTTGCTGGGCAATGTTGCCTCCTTAAGGCCGAGTTCGCGCGGACCCCCATCCAGGGTGGGTTAGGACCCTCTAGGGTGGCTATCCAGCGGGGACCCACGGGCAGATGATGGTCGCGCAAACCAAACACCGCCGACAAGGAGGCGCGTCACATGTTCACGACCACCAGCCACCTGGCACGTCGGCCGTAGCATGCCCAGAGGAACGCGACGTGATCGTGCTCGACGCCGTTCTCATGGCGGGCATAGCCGCGTGGCGGGGCTCACATATGTCCTCCGCAGCCCAATCGGGCGTCGCAACTGAGTTGGGCCGAGACTCGCTGCCGCAATGGACGCAGAAGCAGCAGCCTGCGGTGGGCGGGAGTCGACTCGCCGGGCGCCCGCACACGGCACCCGGCGAGTCCTCGCGGGGGACTACCTGGTCGTAGCGAAGGGTCCCTGACGGGCCTCGCGGACCCTCGTCCCCTCGATCGCGACCGCGCGCTGCGCTCTCGACGGTCGTCCGCTCCTGTCCGTGGAGGCGAGCTCGCCATGACGCCCGAGGAGGAGAGGCGTCAGGCGAGCGTCGCAGTGGTTTATAGGTCTGGCGCGCCGGGGGGGTGTGGCCCGAAGGTGGCGCTTATGTAGAGCTCTTGTGAACGCTCGGTTGTTGCGGCGCTTTATGCGGGCCCGGCGGCCAGTTCGTCGATCAGCGCTGCCAGCCGGACGAGCAGGTCAGGCGCCAGCTCGCGCTCAGTCGCCGGCAGCCCGTCGTAGAACGCGCGTTGTCGGCCGCGCAGCCAGGCGTGCTGGCCGTTCAGTGCATCGCGTCCAAGCTCGGTGAGCGTGACGATCACGCCCCGCCGGTCCTCCGCGGAACGGGTGCGGCTGACGATCGACCGGCGCTCGAGCGCGTCCAGAATCCTGGTCGCGGTCGAAGGCGTGACGCCGGCCTCGGTGGCGAGCTCCTGGACGCGCGCCGTCTCGCGGCCGGCGAGCGCCTGCAGCAGCGCGTACTGGGACAGGGTGAGTGACTCGTCGCGGTTCTGCGCCTGCGTGCCACGCGCGCGGCGAACCGCCTGGGCGAACGCGTCGAACGAGACGAGGAACCCATCCACGTCGCCTAACTGAAGCTCGACCCCGTTCATCTTGCCCAGCATACCAAGCGCTTGGCATGCTAATCTTTGGCATGCCATTGAGTTTTCGGAACGGGGTGACTCCCCCATGTTTCACAACATCCTCGTGTGCGTGGACGGTTCGGTTCATGCCGAGCACGCGCTCGACGAAGCGATCGACCTCGCGACCACCGGCAATGCCCGGATGACAATCCTCACGGCGATCCCGCGACCGCCCTCCTGGTTCACCTCGCCGGCGACCGCGCAGGCGGTCGAGCCGCTGGCGATCGAGTTAGAGCGCGACGCCAAGAGGGTGCTAGACAAGGCGGTCGCTCGCGTTCCTCAATCGGTCCCGGTGACCACGATCCTGAGCCGCAAGCCGATCCGCGAGGCGCTGCTGGAACGGCTCGAGAGCGGCGATCACGACCTGCTGGTGATGGGCTCCCGCGGGCGCGGCGCGCTGGCGGCATCAGTCCTCGGCAGCGTCAGCCACTTCGCGCTGAACCACAACTCGGTCCCGGTGCTGATCGTGCACTCGCGCGACGGCGAGTCAGGCGTGGGCGCCGCCGACGACCCGGCGCCGGCTGCTGAGACCGTCGGCTGATCCAGCACGGGCGTCGAACGCCGAGGCGCAGTGCTCCGAGCAGAAGTAGACGCCCGGGGCATCGTTGCGCGTGACCGCGGTAGCGCGATCGACCCGCATCCCACAGACGGGATCGGTCGCGCCGTGGCGCCGCGTCAACCAGATCAGCACCGCGAACACGGTCGCCGCGAGCGCGTTGAGGACCAGCTTGTAGTTGAGTGAGACGGTGCCGAAGATGTCGGCCCGGGTCGGCCGCGGACCAGCCGGGATCACCCCCGCCAGGTGCATCAGGCCCGCGACCGCGAGGGCCGCGACGACCATCGTCACGAACATCAGCGCCGTGATCCGCAGCGCGAAGTTGGTGCCGTAGTACTTGCGGTAAATCAGCACGATCGGGAGCACGATCAGGTCGGCGAACAGGAACGACAGCACGCCTGCGGACCCGATACCCGCCGACCACAGCACGGCCGCCAGCGGCACGTTTCCGATCGAGCAGACGAAGCTCAGGACAGCGATCAGCGGACCGACCACTGCGTTCTCGAGCGCCGGAATCGGAGCGGGCGCCCCGGTTACGAACAGAGCGGTGAAGAAGTGATTTGGCAGCTGTGCGACGAACCCAGCCAGCAGGAACCCCGCCGCGATCTCCTTCCACATCATCTGCCAGTCGGCGCGGAAGTTGTGCGCGACGTCGGACCAGGCGGCCGCCGATCGCAGCCGCTGACGCCACGCCAGCCCGCTGCTGGCCGCGTAATGCTGGTGGCCGGCATCGACGCCGCGTGCGCGCTCGCGCGCGGTCTCCTCGAGCCGCGGGCTGACGAACAGCCGCAGCATCACCGCCATCAGCACGATCATCACGATCCCGCCGACGTACTCGGCGACCGTGAACTGCCAGCCGAGCAGCAGCCATAGCACCAGGCCCAGCTCCCACACCAGATTGGTCGAGGCGAACTGGAACGCGAGCGCGCTGGTCGCCGACGCGCCCTTCTGAAACAGCGACTTGGCAATCGCGACGGCGGCGTACGAGCACGACGAGGACGCCGCGCCAAGCAGCGTCGCGCTGGCGGTGGCGCTCGCGCCGCTGCCGCCCATCGCCCGCTGCACGCGCTGGCGCGGGACCCAGGCCTGGACGATCGCCGAGATCGCGAACCCGAGCACCAGCGCCCACCAGACCTCCCAGGCCATCAGCAGCGAGTCGCGCAGCGCGTGCCAGATCACATTCATCACGACAACGACTATACCCCTAGGGGGTAGTGGTATGCTCTCGGGCGTGAGCCCCACCTCCACCCCAACGCGCGGCTACACGGCGACCAAGGACGACCTGCTCGCAAGGCTGAAGCGGATCGAGGGTCAGATCCGCGGGATCGAGGGCATGGTGATCGAGGATCGCTACTGCATCGAGGTCTTGACCCAGATATCCGCCGCTCGGGCGGCGCTGGACAAGGTCGCGCTCGGGCTGCTCGACGATCATGCACACCATTGCGTGATCGGCGCCGCTACCGCCGAGGAGCGCGACGAGAAGACGGCCGAGCTGATGGACGCAGTCGGCCGGCTGATGCGGCGCGGCTGACGCTCAGGAATTGGGCGGCGGCCGGTCCGGCAGTCGCTGGCTTGAGAACTTCATGCTCGCGCTGCCGCCGGCATGAACCTGATCCTCGGCGAAGATCACCTGGGCGCGCTGGGCTGCGTCGAGGATCAGCTGCGCGTCGATCTCCTTGCGCGTGACGGGGATCCCGGCCGCCGGCCACTCGCACACGAACGCCAGCGGCCCCGGCGGCGGCAGCGGCCAGACCCACTCGGACTGGCGCCAGCGGCCGCCACCTCCCCCGCCCCCACCGCCGTTCAGCACTGGACCATCGGGCTCGTCGCCACGGTGATGGCGCATGCCAGGGAGGTTGGTCGCCTTCGCGCCGTCGGCGAACTGGACCCCGATCCGCAGGAACTCATCGTCGAGCACTCCCCGGCGGGCGCGGGCGCGATGTCGGCCCGGGCCAAACAGCATGGGATCCAGCTCCTCCGAGTCCGGATCACCGGGCGACGCCAGCGAAAGCAGCTCGAACTCAAAGCCTGTCGGGTAGGCGCTCAGGCGCGATATGCAGACCGCGTACCGCTCGCTCTGTGCGAGCACGAGTTCAGTCGCCACCACGCCCGGGAGCGTTCCGTGTGGAGCGCCGGCCCATGGCGGCTGGCGATGCACCTCGGGCTTCGGCGGTGGCGGTGGTGGCTCCACGGCGAAGAAGTCGGACACCGTCTCACCACTTTAGTGGCTAGGCGACAAGCCGCTCGAACAGCCCGTCGAGCGTCGCCAGAGGATCCTCGCACAGGCCCGTATGGACCTCCGACGGCTGCACGATCGTGCTGGACGGCGCCGCCAGCCAACCGAAGCGCTCGGACTGGTCGAGGGTCGCGATCGGCCCGGCGTCGGCGGCGCCCTCGGCTACTCGGACGAGCGCATTGAGGTGGGCCTGGAGCTCGGAGATCGGGATGCTCGCCGCCAGCGTCTGGAGCCGAGCCTCGTCGACTGCCACCCGAGCGCCGAGAAACCCGAGCTGGCGGCAGAACAGCACGACCCCGACGTTCAGGCGCTCACCGCGCTCGACGCTCGGAACGACGCGTAGGATCGTGTAGCTGAACGGACTAGGCGATCCGGGCACGCTCGGCCTCCTCAACGAACCCGCCGTCGGTCATGCGTCGCGCCAGGTAGTCGATGTACGTGGCGGCGTCGTCGCCGCCGGCAAGCCAGTCGTCGGGCACGAGGCTGACAGCCCACGCGAGCGTCTGGTGATCGAGTCGTGGGCGCAGGCGACGGTCGGCGTCGGCGATCGAATCCGCACGCGGCAGCAGGACGTGGTCGCCGATCTGCCGGAACGGGCGTGTTGCGTCAGTCTTCGGATCGAGACCGCGATGTTGGTGGTAGAGCGCCGCGCCGTGGTCGATCAGCCACAGCCGCTCGTGCCACAGAAGTAGGTTCGGGTTGCGCGGCGTGCGATCGACGTTGGTCGTCAGCGCGTCGAGCCAGACGATGTCGGCCGCCAGCTGCGCGGCCGGCTGCCAGACACCGGCCGGCGTGTACGGCAGCGCCCCGGGCAGGAAGTCGACGCCGAGGTTGAGCCCGGCGCTGGCCTCGATCAGCTCCTGAATCTCGGGGTCCGGCTCTGCAGCGCCGAGCCGGGCGTCAAGCTCGACCGCGACGAGCTCCGGGACCAGCAGCCCGAGCGCCCGCGCGAGCTCGCCGACGATCACCTCCGCGACCAGCGCCCGCGGCCCTTGCCCGGCGCCACGGAACTTGGCCACATAGAGGCCGTCGTCGTCTGCCTCGACCAGCCCGGGCAGCGACCCGCCCTCGCGCAGCGGCGTCACATAGCGGGTCGCGCGCACCTGTCGCAGGGCGCTGGCGGTGGCCGACATGGGCCGCTTTCTACCATCATCTGAATGCTTCTCTCAGTCTTGGACCAGTCCCCGATCGCCGAGGGCTCAACCGGGGCCCAGGCGCTGAACAACACGCTCGACCTGGCGCGACTGACCGATGCGCTCGGCTATCACCGCTACTGGGTCGCCGAGCACCACGGTGGGCCGATGCTCGCCGGCCCCAGCCCGGAGGTGCTGATCGGCCCGATCGCCAGCGCGACAGAGCACATCCGGGTCGGCAGCGGCGGCGTGATGTTGCCCCACTACAGCCCGCTCAAGGTCGCCGAGTCGTTCACGATCCTGGCCGCGTTGTACCCGGGTAGGATCGACCACGGGCTCGGCCGCGCCGCGGGCACCGATCCGCTGACAACGTTCGCGCTGCAGCGCGACCGGCGCCAGGCAGCGCCCGACGACTTCCCCCAGCAGCTCGCCGAGTTGCTCGCCTACTTCGACGACGCGCTCCCCGCCGACCACCCGTTCCGCCATCTGGCGCGCACGCTGCCGGGGCGTCCTGAGCTTCCGGTTCCGTGGCTGCTCGGGTCGTCGGAGCAGAGCGCGATCTGGGCCGGCGAGCTCGGCCTGCGGTACGCGTTCGCGGATTTCATCAACCCGCGGGGGGCCGAGATCGCCGAGCTGTACCGCGAGCGCTTCGAGCCGGCGCGCGACCTCCAGGCACCTCGGACGGCGGTCGCTGCCTGGGTACTCTGCGCGCCGACCGACGAGGAAGCGCAGGAGCTCGCCTCGAGCAGCCGGATGTCGTTCACGCTACTGCGACGCGGTCAGCTGATCCCGGTGCCGCCGCCGGCCAAGGCACTCGCGTTCCTCGCCCGCGAGGGCAATTCCCCGGCGGACGACGTGCGCGGGCGGCGCGCGATCGTCGGCTCGCCCGACAAGGTGAGGGTCCGGGTTGAGGAGCTGGCGAGCACCTACGGAGCCGACGAACTGATCGTGGTCACGATCACACACGACCACGCCGCCCGCCGACGTTCGTACGAATTGCTCGCCGAAGTAATGGATCTGACCCCACGCGAGCTATCGACCGCCGCAGTCTGATTTGCGGCCGAGCGGCTCGGGTAGCCGCAGGACATGGCCTACATGTTTCAGGCAGACGAAACCGTGCAGGACAGCGTCCGCCGCTGCGCCACTGAACAGGCTCAGCGAGCGATCAAGGATTTCCAATCAAATATCAACGATGACCCGGCGGGCGCAGTTCACGATGCGCGCAAGTCGATCAAAAAGGAGCGGTCGTTGCTGCGACTGGCCGCGCCGGCACTCGACCCTCGCGAGCGACGGCACGAGAACGCGCGGCTGCGCTCGCTCTCGCATGAGCTCGGCGCAAGCCGCGAGGCCGAGGCATTGCTGTCGGCGCTCGATGAGCTGGCGGACCGCTACGCCGGACAGACCCCTGTGGCCACCGTTCAGCTCGTCCGCGAGCGCCTTCGCACCGAGCGCGATTTGGCGCGACGCGCGCTCCTCGACGCCGATGTCCCGCGTCAGGTGGTCAAGGATCTGAGGCTACACGTCAGCAGTCTCGCCGAGCTCCCCGTCGAGCTGGGAGGCTGGGAGGCGGTCGCCGATGGTCTTGAGCGCAGCTACCGGCGAGGACGGCGCGCGATGCGCGCGGCTCGGCAGGCGCCGGATGCGCGGCACATGCACGAGTGGCGCAAGCGCAGCAAGGACCTCTGGTACCACCTGCGTCTGCTGAAGCAGACGTCGCCGGGGATCGTTGGCGGCACCGCCAAGGATGCGCATCGGCTGGCCGACGCGCTTGGCGACAGCCACGACCTGGCGCT